>JAZNZG010000066.1:0-9633 GCA_045594825.1 Faecousia sp.
CAGCTTCGATATTGCACGGCAAGGTTATGTAAACCTGTTGCCGGTGCAGCAAAAGCGTTCCCTGCAGCCCGGCGACACCCGGGAGCAGGTCCTCTCCCGCCGGGAATTTCTGGACGGCGGCTTTTACGAGCCTATCGTGAACGCTCTGTGCCACCTTGCCAAAGCGGCCGGCTGCACCGGCCCTGTTTTGGATGTTGGCTGCGGCGAGGGATATTACAGTATCCGCCTGGCCGAAGCTCTTTGTGCGGAGCTGACCGGTCTGGACATTTCCAAGGAGGCAGTACGCTGTGCCGCCGCACGGTACAAAAACGCCCGTTGGCTTTGTGCCTCGGCCGCCCACCTGCCTGTGGAAGAAAACAGCGTCGGTATTCTCACCAGCCTGTTCGCTCTGACCGTTCCGGAAGAATTCAAACGGGTGCTGCGGCCCGGGGGAGCCTTTATCCAGGTGCTGGCAGAGGAAGATCACCTGCTGGGGCTGAAATCCATCATTTACCCGGAGCTTCTCCACAAGGAGAAAAACACCACGCCGCAGCTGCCGGGATTCCGTCTTGTGAAAAGCCTTCCTGTCCGGTTCTCCTTTACCGTGGAAGGCAGACAGGTGCAGAATCTTCTTTCCATGACCCCCCATGTGTACCGTATCAGCAAGGAGGGTGCCGACCGTTTGCGGCAGACCCCCAGCCTTACCGACACTGCAAGCTGCGTACTGAATCTTTACATTCCGGATGAAAGCTGATAGAATAAAGGGTAGTTTATTATTAGGAGCCGTTGTATGCTGGACAAATTACAGGCGGTAGCCAACCGCTTTGAAGAGCTGTGTGCCCGTTCGGAGCAGCCGGATTTTTATAACGATCCCAAAAAAGCCGCGGCTATTTTGCGGGAGCGAAACGACCTGGAGCCCATCGTGGAGACATACCATGCCTACCGCAACGCGGTGCGGGACATGGCAGACGCGGAAGAGCTGATGAGCGACCCGGAAATGAAGGAGCTGTGCCAGCAGACCTGGCAGGACGCCAAGCAGGCCAAGGAAGACCTTTATAAGCAACTGCAGCTTCTGCTGCTTCCCAAGGACCCCAACGACGACAAAAATGTCATCATGGAGATCCGTGGCGGTGTGGGTGGTGAGGAAAGTGCCCTGTTTGCCCATAGCCTGTTCCGGATGTACTCCATGTATGCCGCCCAAAAGGGCTGGAGCATCGAGCTGATGAACTATAACGACACCGAGCTTGGTGGCGTAAAGGAAGCGGATTTTGTTATCAGCGGACGGGGAGCCTATTCCCGGCTGAAGTACGAGTCCGGTGTCCATCGGGTACAGCGTGTTCCGGAAACCGAGTCCGGCGGCCGTGTCCACACCTCCACCGCCACCGTGGCTGTCCTCCCGGAGATGGAGGAGGTGGATGTGCAGATCGACCCGGCAGATATTGAAATGCAGGTCTACCGTGCCTCCGGTGCCGGCGGCCAGCATGTGAACAAGACCAGCTCCGCTGTCCGTTTGATCCACAAGCCCTCCGGCATCGTTGTGGCCTGCCAGGAAGAACGCAGCCAGCTGCAAAACCGGGAAAAATGTATGCGGATGCTGGCATCCAAGCTTTACGAGATCCAGCAGGAAAAGCTGGAGAGCCAGGTCACCGGTATGCGTCGCAGCCAGGTAGGAACCGGCATGCGTAATGAGCGGATCCGCACCTATAATTTCCCCCAGGGCCGTGTTACCGACCACCGTATCGGTCTGACCCTTTATAAGATCGACGCCATTATGGACGGTGCCATCGACGATATCATCGACGCCCTTGCCACCGCCGACCAGGCAGAAAAATTAAAGAACGCACAGTAAACGAGGTTATTATGGAATTTCTCACAAATTCCCCCGCTCAGACCGAGGCCGTAGGGCAGGCATTGGGAAAAGTCCTGCTGCCCGGGACGGTTTTGGCCTATGAGGGAGATCTGGGTGCAGGCAAGACTGCCTTTACCCGTGGCCTTGCCAGGGGCCTTGGCTGTACCGACTCGGTCACCAGCCCCACCTATACCATTGTAAATGAATACCTTTCCGGACGGCTGCCCCTTTTCCATTTTGATATGTACCGGCTCCGCTCCTCCGAGGACCTGTTTGACATCGGCTGGGAGGACTATCTGGACCGGGGCGGCATCTGTGCCGTGGAATGGAGCGAAAATGTAGCCGATGCCATGGACGGTGCTGTTCGTGTCCGCATTGAAAAAACCGGGGAGGAATCCCGGCGTATCACCATTGAAGGAGGGGACGCCCTTGCTGACTTTAGCCTTTGAGACCTCCGCCAAAGCCGCCTCCGTTGCCCTCATGGAGGGCAGCAAGCTGCTGGGTGAGAGTTATCAGAATACCGGCCTGACCCACAGCCAGACCCTTATGTGCATGGCAGAGGAGCTGATCGGGTCCTGTGGCTGCACCCCCGGACAGATCGAAGCCGTTGCCGTTGCTGCCGGACCCGGAAGCTTTACCGGTATCCGCATCGGTGTAGCTGCCGCCAAGGGCTTTGCCTGGGGCAAACAAATTCCCTGCTACGGCGTGTCCACCCTGGAGTCCATGGCTCGGAATCTGGGTGTTTACGACGGCTATGTGCTGCCTGTGATGGACGCCCGTAGAAGCCAGGTCTACAACGCCCTGTTTTTGGCAGAAAAAGGCTCCTTGACCCGGCTGCGGGAGGACCGTGCCATTGCACTGACTGAGCTTGCAGAGGATATAAAAAATCTGGGAAAGCCCATTTTTTTAGTTGGAGACGGCAGCATTTTGTGTTATAATTCTTTACAGGAAAGCATCCCCGCCCTTGTCCTGCCTCCGGAACACCGGATGCATCAGCGAGCCGCCGGTGTTGGCCTTGCCGCTTTGGAACAGATCCGCCAGGGTCTGCCCGGAAACGGAGCGGAGCTGACACCCAATTATCTCCGGCTCTCTCAGGCAGAGCGGGAGCGTATGGAACGAGAAAATAAAATTAAGGAGATAGAAAAATGAGCACTGTACATGTATTGGACCATCCTCTGATCCAGCATAAGCTGGCCATTGTGCGTAACGAGAATACCGGCGTCAAGGAATTTCGTGAAATGATCAGCGAGATCGCCGGTCTGATGTGCTACGAAGCCACCCGGAATCTCCCCCTGGAAGAAGTGGATGTCAAGACCCCCGTGGCTATGGCAAAATGCAAGATGCTTGCCGGCAAGAAGCTGGCCATCATCCCCATCCTCCGTGCAGGTCTGGGTATGGTAGACGCCATGGTGGATATGATCCCCTCCGCAAAGATCGGTCATATCGGCCTGTACCGTGACCCCGAGACCCACCTGCCTGTTGAGTATTACTGCAAGCTGCCTGAGGACATCGGCAGCCGTCAGGTCTTTGTTGTTGACCCCATGCTGGCTACCGGCGGCAGTGCCATCGCAGCCATCGACTTTTTGAAGCAGCACGGCTGCAAGCAGATCATCATGATGAACATCAACGGCTGCCCCGAGGGCGTAAAGGCCGTGCAGGAAGCCCACCCCGATGTGGACCTGTATCTGGCCGCTGTGGACGAAAAGCTCAATGAGCATGCTTACATCGTTCCCGGCCTGGGCGATGCCGGCGACCGCATCTTCGGCACAAAGTAAACAGAAAAGGAGTTGGTGTGAACCAACTCCTTTTTTACTTGGCTTCTTCCGCGTATTTTTTCCGGCACTGCTGGATGATCCGCACCGCGTCTGCTTTTGGATAGTAGTCACCTACCTCCACCACCACGCCCTGCAACACCTTGTAGTTGGCGAAGAAATTGGAAATTTCCTTCAGCACAAAGGGGGACAGGTCCGACAGCTCCTGTACATCAGCATACCGGGGATCACAGTCCACAACGGAGATCAGCTTATAATCCAGCTTTCCGCCGTCTGTCATGCTCAGGTATCCCAGCACCCGGGCAGGTACCACACAGCCGGGGAAGGTGGGCTCCGAGCAGATCACCAAAATGTCCAAAGGATCTCCGTCGGGGGCAAGGGTGTTTTCCAGAATGCCGTATTCAGCAGGGTAGATCATAGCCGCGTACAGCACCCGGTCCAGCAGGATCCGTCCTGTGGCTTTATCCAGTTCATATTTATTTTTAGAGCCTAAGGGTATTTCGATCAATGCATGCACCACGCTGTTCTCCACCAGACAGACCTCCTTTATCCATTGCGATCCCCCGGCAGTTCAGTCCTGCCGGGGCATTTGTATATTTCTTCAGGTTGCCCAAGCTGCCGGACTTTACAGTCTCGGACAGAAAGCAGGCAATCAGAGATACTTTTCCATAACCGCCTTCATGCCCCGTTTTTCGCTGATCCAGGGTGCGGTCAGCAACATGGAGCCGGGTCTTTGATTCACCTCAATCAAAACAGGGCCGTTTTCAGAAATTGCCACATCCCAGCCAATATACGCACCAAGCTGATTCTTTTCGCAGGCCTCGATAACCATATCCAGAGCTTCTTTAAAATAAGGCACTTTGAAGCCCCTGAAGGTTACGCCGGTTTTAGGATGTACGGCAATGATTTTGCCCTGTTCGTTCACACCGTCCGTTACAACGCAGCCGGTCTGCAGATCAACGGCTACGGCCATTCCGCCACTGTGATAATTGTCAACACAGGCATCTCCGCCGCCAATACGCAGGCATACATATGCGATATCAACAAATTTTCCGTCGGGTGTTACAGGCTCGGTTTTGGAGGAAATGGATACAATACGGAGCGTGTTCACTGAAGACGGGTTCAAGGAGCTCATAAGCGGATGCTGAACAACATACTCTTCCACAACGCCAATGGGCAATGCGGCGATCTGACGGTACAGCTCCCTTATGTTAAGAGGATCAACGGTGAACACGGTAATGCCTGTGCCCTGCATGCCTCTGTTGGGCTTATAAATGATCTTTTTGCTTTTGATAAACTTTTTCTTAAATTCTTCCTCGGATATCTCGGTGTTGACACACCATTCCCGTTTGAGATACTCAGAAAACAGCGTATTGGTTCTCTTTTTATCCATAATGATGTCAATGATATCCTGGTTGACATCAAACTTTTTCATGATCTTCTTAGCAATACAGGTTAGGTACAATTCGCTTTGGGTTTCTTCGTCCAGTTCCCAAAAACGATAACCGAAGAATTCTTTGTATGTGCATTTGGTTCTTGCCCGTGCTTCCAAAATGCGTTCTTCGGCGTATTCGTAAGTCCAGCCGGTCTCGCCCATAACCTTGGCGACATACATGCAGTTTTCTTTGTCTTTCTTTCTTTGCTTTTTTGCCTTTTTTTCAAGGATTGCCCTGAAGGTGGGACCCTGTTCGTTTTCCGGAACGGTGTGGAAATTATTTTCGTCATATTCTTCATACAGAATACCCGTTCTTCTTCTGGCTTCTTCCAGTTTGTTAACGGTTTCTTCCCGGCTCCAGCCTGTTTTTGCCATGACATTCTTGATTGCCAGCTCTTGCTTGGCACTGCTGTTTTCCTTTTTCATATAGATCCCCTTTGTCGTATATATGAACAGTGTTGTTTTTTATTGGATCGCAGTTAATGGTTTGCCATAAAAATAATCTATCACATTACCAAAAAGTTGTCAATTGTACGGGATAAGACTTGCCCCACATCCCCGGCACAAAATAAACTGATACCCCGGCAGGACTTGTTTTCCTGCCGGGGCAGTGTTTTTTTACAGTACCAAAGACGGTGCGGTATATACTCTTCCTGCGTACTCCTGGTCCAGCAGGTACAGGCCCTTGGGATCAGAGCCGAAGAGCTGATAGCGGCTGATCATCTTGTCCGCACTCTCCTCCTCTTCCATCTGCTCATCCACAAACCAATCCAGGAACTTCATGGTCCGGTAGTCCTTAGCCTGGTGTGCTTCGTGATAGATGTTGTTGATGAGTGCTGTCACATACCGCTCGTGCTCTGCAGCAGCTTCCAGAGGAGACAGCACAGAATCGAACAGCTTATCCGGCTTGCCAATGGCCTCCAGTGTCACCTTCAAACCGTTGTTCTGCATGTACTTCATAAACAGCAGAGCATGGTCACGCTCCTCCTGGGCCTGGATCATATAGTAATTGGCATAGCCGTCCAAATCCAGCTCATCATAATAGTTTGCAATATCCAAATATAAATACGCACTGTAAAACTCCTTGTTGATCTGATCGTTCAACAGGGCAGCGATCTTCTCATTCATAAGAAAACTCCTTTCTTTAATCCAGTATCTCCATCAATCTGCCGCAGCAGAAGGGAACCACCTCGCCGGCCTTTACATGGATGGTCTTATTGCAGGTCACGCAATATACATCCGTGTCATACGGTGCCCGGATCTGTGGGATCTCATTTTTTTCCTGTTCGTTCAGCCCTTCAATATGGAACACCGCGGTCTTATCCTCGGAGGGGATGTAGGTGCCGATGGGCTGCAAGCTTTTGGTATCACCCAAGCAATTGCCCAGCTTGATCCACAGAGCCTCCAGCTCAGCGGTTTCTGCGGCATGCTCAGGGGTAAAGGTAACAATATCTTTGTCGATTCTTATTTTCATACAGCAATTTCCTCCTTTTTGCATCATAAGAGAACCGCCGGACCCCGGAATGGGATCCGGCGGTAAATGTTATCGTCGGTTGTTTTTCGATAATGCAGCGACTTACTTGAAGTAACGCTTCAGCAGGCCTTCCAGACCACGGCCGTGGCGGGCTTCGTCACGGGCCATCTCATGGACGGTGTCGTGGATGGCATCCAGGCCGTTCTTCTTTGCACAGGCAGCCAGGTCAAACTTGCCCTGGGTCGCACCGTACTCGCAGTCCACACGCCATGCCAGGTTGTCCTTGGTGGTAGCCTTCATGTTGGGCTCCAGGTCCTCGCCCAGCAGCTCTGCAAACTTTGCTGCGTGCTCAGCCTCTTCCCATGCTGCCTTTTCCCAGTACAGGCCGATCTCAGGATAGCCTTCACGGTGTGCGATGCGGGCCATGCACAGGTACATGCCTACTTCGCTGCACTCGCCGTTGAAGTTGGCCATCAGCTGCTCGAAGATGTACTTCTTGTCAGCGTCGGAGATGTCGGGGTTATTCTTAACAGTCTTTGCGTAAACACCGTACTCATGCTCAGCAGCCAGCTTCATCTCGCCCTTCTGCTCCACAAACTTGGAAGCGGGGACCTTACAAACGGGGCAGCGGAAATCGGCAGCCAGCTCATCGGCGGTGTGAACATAACCACAAACGGAACATACAAACTTCTTCATAATATTATCCTCCAAAAAAATCATTTTAATTATTATTTATGGCCATTGGCCCTGTAGTACGATTGTTCAGCTTACTGGGTAACTTCTTCAAACTGGTCGGGGCCGACGCCGCACAGGGGGCATTCGTAATCCTCGGGCAGCTCGTCACCTTCGAAAATATAATCACAAACGGTACAGATAAACTTTTTCATGCTGTTTTTCCTCCTTGTTTCATTTTACATGTCTTGCACAGACCGGTTAAAGTGAGCTGGCACTCGCTGACCTGACCACCTAAGTATTCTTCCGCCTGAGATCGCAGTGCCTGGGGAACCTCCATTTCCATCAGGTCGATCACTGCGTCACAATGATTGCAGATGAAGTGGACATGGGGGTCGGTATTGCCGTCAAACCGCTCAACACCTTTTACTGTGGCAACGCTTACCGCCAGACCCTGCTGCTTAAACAGGTTCAAATTCCGGTACACCGTTCCCATGGACAGATCCGGGATTTCCTGCTTCAGTTGGGTAAATACCATTTCAGCAGAAGGGTGGTTGGTTACGCTTTGCAGGTAATGCAGGATCGCATTTCGCTTGCGAAACTTTTTTGTGGAAACCTCCATTGGTTCACCTCCTAAATGAGAACAATTCTTATTTACACTTAGAATATAGCACAGGGTTTTTTATTTGTCAATAGGTTTTTTGAAAATTTTTGAAAAAAAGAATTATTCTTATTGTGGCGAGCCGCCGCTCCCAATACCGCAGGGAGGCTGGCTGTATTCGTTTCCCATCCTGATTGTGCCCGGTATCGTCTGTGCCTGCAAAATCGAAGACAAGTTTGACAGTCTCCTTAAAATCTGTTACCATACTTAAAAAGGAGGCGATGGCATGAAAACACGCAAGCTCACCCAAATGGCACTGCTTTCCGCCATCGCTCTGACCATTTTTGTGGTGGAAGCACAGATCCCTGCCCTGGTCCCCATTCCCGGCATCAAGCTGGGTCTTGCCAATATCGTCACGGTTTTTGCCGTGTTTACCCTGGGGTCCTGGGAGGCCATACTGATTTTGGCTGTCCGCATTTTTTTGGGGGCTGTGTTTGCCGGCAATTTCAGCACTATTTTTTACTCCGTTGCCGGAGGAGCTTTGGCTATCCTGTCTGCCATCGCATTGAAGCGAGTTTTGAAAAAGCATCAGCTTTGGGTGGCCGGCACCGTAGGTGCCATTGCCCATTCTGTGGGACAGATGGCCATGGCCATGCTTCTTACTGCCACACCGGGACTTGCCATCTACCTGCCGGTGATGATCCTGTGCAGTATCTTTACCGGAACTTTTACAGGGCTTTGTGCCCAAGTGCTTGTGAATCGGGGGAAAGACCTTTGGAAAACTATTTTCAGATGAATTTTACGACCCAGCAGGTGAACGCCATTTCCAACCTGGGTCTGGCCCATGTGGGTGACGGTGTTTATGAGCTGCTGTGCCGGTCCTATTTGTGCACACAGGGGGATAAGACCGTATTAAAGCTGCACCGGGATTCCGTGGAGTTGGTAAAGGCCACCA
Source organism: Faecousia sp. (assembly GCA_045594825.1). Taxonomy (GTDB): domain Bacteria; phylum Bacillota; class Clostridia; order Oscillospirales; family Oscillospiraceae; genus Faecousia. The sequence continues at coordinate 8,738 of JAZNZG010000066.1, forward strand.
CCCAAGCCAGGTTTGCCGACAAGCTGAAGCCCCACCTGACGGAAGAAGAATTGGCTTACTACCGCCGGGGCAAAAATTCTCACACCCATGCCGCTCCCAAGTCCGCCACGCCCCGGGAATACGCCAAGGCCACCGGTCTGGAAACCCTGTTCGGGGCACTGTATCTGCTGGGCCGGACCCAGCGGCTCAATGAGCTGTTTCATATTTTAATGGAGGATGTCCATGGCATTTGATGCATTTTTTCTCAGTGCAGTCGTTTCAGAGATCCGGGAAGCGGCCCTGGGTGCCAGAGTAGAGAAGGTCCACCAGCCCAGCCGGGACACGGTGATATTACTGCTGAAAACTTACGCAGGACGGCAAAAGCTTATGTTCGTTGCCAGTCCCACAGCACCCCGGCTTCATCTTACCACCGCCAGCCCCGAGAATCCTGCCGAACCGCCTATGTTCTGCATGCTGCTGCGAAAGCACCTGTCCGGTGCCCGTATCAGCGATGTTTCCCAGCCCCCCATGGAGCGGTGTGTCACCCTGACCTTTGACTGTATCGACGAAATGGGCGACGCGGTACAGAAAAAGCTGGTGGCCGAGCTTATGGGACGCACCTGCAACCTGTATCTGCTGGGTCCCGACGGGCGGATCATCGACTGTCTGCGGCGGATCGGTCTAGACGAGACCATCAAGCGGCCCGCTCTGCCGGGTATGTATTACCAAGCCCCGGAGCCCATCACCAAGGAAAATCCCTTGGATGCAGAAGATTATGTAAACCTGCTCGCAGCACCGGGAGCCGACCTTTTGGCTGACCGGCTCATGGACTCCCTGGGCGGTCTTTCTCCCCTGGTGTGCCGGGAAGCGGCACTTTTTGCCGCCGGAGACACGGACGCCCGGCTGGAGGGCTGTGA
>JAZNZG010000067.1:0-9581 GCA_045594825.1 Faecousia sp.
GGCCGTGTGGTAAAGGCCAGCTATGAGGTGAAGCCTGGTGACCGGATCGAAATTTCCATGGGCCCCAGAACGGTGGCAGTGGAGGTTGTTTTGGTGGCAGACAATGTCCGCAAGGATGACGCCGTCACCATGTACAAAGAGATCTGAAAAATGATACAGAAAAGGCAGGTTCTTGATTGAACCCGCCTTTTTTGCATTTTAATCTATTCTTAATGTGCTTAAGGGATTCTTAATTGGAACATGCCGCCTTTCGACAGTATAATCAAGCTGTGGAAAGGAGGCGGTTATGTGACTGCTTCGGAACTGTTACAGTACATTGCAAAATTACTAGGTTCTTTGGTAATGCTGTGCTATGGTTATCAGATTCTGTATTTATTTTTGCCTCTGTTTTGTAAAAAAGAACTTCCCGATAAACAGAAACTGCACCACTATGCCGTTTTGATTGCAGCGAGAAATGAGGAGCGGGTGCTACCGTATTTGCTGGAGAGCATCCGGGGACAAGATTACCCTGGCTCGCTTGTCAATATGTATGTGGTGGCGGATAACTGCACCGATCAAACAGCTAAAGTAGCACGGGAAGGTGGTGCGGTATGCTATACCCGTACCAGCACAACGCAAAAAGGAAAGGGGTATGCCCTAAACTATTTGTTATCTAAGATCCGGGAGGAGGGCGTGCTTGAAAATTACGATGCTTTTTTGATTTTTGATGCGGACAATTTGCTGGCAAAAGATTATATTACTGAAATCAATAAGGTTTGCTCGGCAGGATATGATGCGTTTTGTGGTTTTCGTAACTCCAAAAATTTCGGTACCAATTGGGTGAGTGCCGGGCACGGGTTGTGGTTCCTCCATGATTCTGTGCATTTGAACCGCTCCCGCATGCTTTTAGGCCTTCCTTGTGGGGTTTCGGGAACGGGTTTTGGCTTTACGCGGGAACTTTTGAACCGGTGTGGAGGCTGGAATTTTTTTACGCTTACGGAGGATATTGAATTTACAAATTGGTGTGTGACCCACGGTGTCCGGGTAGGTTACAGTCAACAGGCGGAACTGTTTGATGAACAGCCGGAACAGTTCCATCAATCCTGGCGGCAACGGACCCGGTGGGTTCAGGGTGGTATTCAGGTTTCCTGGAAATATGGAAAATCGCTTTTGCGGGGGATGTTGCAAAATGGACGGCAAGGCTTTGCCTGTATGGAAGCTGCAACGTTGTCCTTGTGGGGATATGCACTGGGTACTTTATGCAGTCTGCTCCAGTTGCTTGCTGTGTTGCTAAACCAGGGATGGGGTGGATTGGTTGGAATGGCGGCGTGGGGCCTTTTTACAGCCTTTTTAGGTACATTTCTGATGGGAGGAATGACATTGTTGTCTGCCTGGGACCGGATTCGGGCCACTCCGGGACAGAAAATTATGTCCTTGCTTGCATTTCCTTGTTATATGTTAAGCTACATTCCTGTGGCAGTGACAGCTATTTTTCGAAAATTCCATTGGCCACCCATTGAACATACAGTTGCGGTTTCTCAAAAAGAAATGCACAAAACAGACAGGGAGTGAACAGCGTTCACTCCCAAATATTTGCATAAAAATTTTTGCTGGCTATTGACAATGCAGGGAAATGGTGGTAGACTATTTAAGGAATTAGCACAGGCTAACTTGAAATTTGGATCCGGTGATATATATGACTTTAAGAGACGCAACAGAAGGAAAAGAATATATTATCCGCCAAATTGAAACGGATGACGAAGAGCTGGACGCTTTTCTGTTTTCCCTTGGCTGTTACAGCGGTGAAGCGATCATTGTATAAACCTTTTGGAAAACTCCGTCAAGAGCCTGCATATATTTTTACACATAAGTTAGCGAATGCTAACTTCGTGAATGAATCGAAGGAGGAACAGAAATGAGAATTGCTTTTGCGGGCAATCCCAACAGCGGCAAGACCACCATGTACAATGCCCTCACAGGCCGAAACGAAAAGGTGGGCAACTGGGCCGGTGTTACGGTGGAGAAAAAAGAGGCACTGATTAAAAAGAGCTATTGCGACACAGCAGAGGAACTGGTGGCAGTTGATCTTCCCGGTGCATACTCCATGTCTCCCTTTACTTCTGAGGAGAGCATCACAAGCTCCTATGTTAAAAACGAAAATCCCGATGTCATCATCAATATCGTGGATGCCACCAACCTGAGCCGCAGTCTGTTCTTTACCACACAGTTGCTGGAGCTGGGCGTTCCCGTGGTGGTTGCACTAAACAAGGCTGATATTAATGAAAAGAAGAAAACGGTTATTGATGAGAAGCTGCTGGCTGAGAAACTGGGCTGCCCTGTTGTGGAAACTACTTCCACCACCGGTGAAGGCCTGAAAAATGTCGTTCAGGCTGCTGCCGCACAGAGCGGCAAGGGTCAGAAGGCTCCCTACAACCAGGGTAATGTGGATCTGACCGATAAGGCTGCCGTTGAAGCTGCTGACCGCAAGCGTTTTGCTTTTGTCAACAATCTTGTTGCCGCGGTTGAGACCCGTAAGGTTTTGACCCGTGAAAAAAACTACCAGGATAAGATCGACGCAGTTCTCACCAATCCTGTGGCAGGTCTTGTGATCTTTGCCGCTGTGATGTTCCTGGTGTTCCAAATCAGCCAGGCATGGCTGGGCGTCTGGATCGCGGAAGGCTATGAGTTTGCCAATGGCTTTGCCATTCCCGGCCTGGTTACGCTGATCGATTTGTTTAAAGAGTGGGTCGCCGGATTGCTGGTGAATGCAGATCCCTTCCTGGCAGCTCTGCTGACAGAAGGTATCATCGGCGGTGTCAGTGCTGTGGTCGGTTTTCTGCCTCTTGTCATGGTCATGTACTTCCTGATCTCCCTGTTGGAGGACTGCGGTTATATGGCCCGTGCTACGGTAGTTTTGGATCCCATCTTTAAGAAGGTTGGTCTGTCCGGCAAGTCTGTTATCCCCTTTGTTATCGGCACAGGCTGTGCCATCCCCGGTGTTATGGCTGCCCGTACCATCCGCAATGAGCGGGAACGCAATGCCACCGCCATGCTGACGCCCTTCATGCCCTGCGGTGCAAAGCTGCCGGTTATCGCTTTGTTTGCCGGTGCTTTCTTTGAGGATGCTTCCTGGGTCGGCACGCTGATGTACTTTGCAGGTATCGCTCTCATTTTGCTGGGTGCACTGTTGGTAAACAAGATCGCAGGTCACAAAAACCGTAAATCCTTCTTCATTATTGAATTGCCCGAATATAAGATTCCTTCTTTGAAGCGTGCCTGTATGGATATGCTGAGCCGCGGCTGGGCTTACATCGTCAAGGCCGGTACTATCATTTTGGTTTGTAATGCAGTGGTGTTCATCATGCAGTCCTTTAACTGGAATTTCCAGCTTGTGGAAGAAGGCCTGGAGAGCACTTCCATTTTGGCATCTATTGCAAGCCCCATTGCTGTCCTGCTGGTACCCATTGTGGGCATTACCGCATGGCAGCTGGCAGCCGCCGCTGTCACCGGCTTTATTGCCAAAGAGAATGTGGTAGGCACACTGGCTGTATGCTATGCTTTTGCCATCAACGATGATTTGGAAATGGTATCTTCCGGCAACGAGGTTGCCGCTGCCATGGTAGGTATGACCAAGGTCGCTGCCCTGGCTTACCTGATGTTCAACCTCTTCACGCCTCCCTGTTTTGCTGCTTTGGGTGCTATGAACAGTGAGATCAAGCAGAAAAAGTGGTTCTGGGGCGGTATTGCTCTGCAGCTGTGCACGGGTTATTCCGTTGGTTTCCTGGTTTATCAGATCGGTACGCTGATTACTACTGGTGCCCTGGGTGCAGGTTTTGTTGGCGGCCTGATCTTTGTACTGGCCTTTGCTGCTGTCCTTGGTTACCTGTGTGTTCGCTCTGACAAGAAGGTCAAGGCAGAATATGCCCTGTCCGGAAAGAAATAATTATGGAAAATTATATTATTATTGCCATTGTTGTTGTGGTGCTTGGACTTGCGATCCGCTACATCATCAAGTCCAAAAAAAGCGGTAAAAAATGTATTGGCTGTCCCGAAGGCTGCAGCTGTAGCTCCGGTCAGTCCGGATGCAGCGGCAACTGCGGTGGCTGCGGCGGTCATACAGATTCCCAATAATACTATCTTTTGCTGATTTGATATCTCCCTTATTTTTATCTATCGGAACAGCGATTCATGCATTGTGGTTCCCATACGGCGGCAGCAGCCGCCGCCGTAATAAAACGCAAAAAGATCCCCGGTACTTTCGTACCGGGGAATTTTGTTATGCTAAGGGCTCGAAGTCAGCTGCACCGTGCTTGCACAGGGGACAGACAATGTCTTCGGGCAGGGTTTCGCCTTCATAGACCCAGCCGCAGATCCTGCAGACATAACCTTTTTTGTCGGCTTCCGGTCTGGGTTTTACATTCTCCTGATAGTATGTATAAGTCATGGTGGGAACATCGGAGAGGGTGACGCACTGGATCACATCACAGATGAACATTGTATGGGTCTGCAGATCCAAAGATTTAATGACCTTGCAGGAGATATAACTGTTGGCATACTTGTCCAGGAACAGCAGACCGTTTGCAGAACGCTGCACATGGCGGAAATCAGAAAACTTTTCCACATCCTTGCCGGACTGGAAGCCAAACTGCTGGAATACCTTGAAGGGCGTTTCCTGAGTCAGCACGGAAATATTCAGCAAGCCGGTCTTTTCGATGGTGCTGCAGGAGTAGTTCAGCTTATTGATGGTGACGGCCACTCGCTTGGGAGAATCGGTGATCTGTGTCACGGTGTTGACGATGAGACCGTTGTCCCGGTTACCGTCCCTGGAGGTGACCACATACAGACCGTAGCCGATATTGAACAGGGCAGAGGGGTCCACATAGTCATCCTGCACCTGGACCGGTACATAGGAGGCGGCAAGCTCTTCTGCCAGGTCCCGGATCTTCTGAGAGGAAGCATCGTTCAGTGCAGACAGAATGGACACATCGTTCTTGGCGAAGGTCAGATTCTTGGACTTGGACAGCTTTTCCTTCATCACACGGTTTGCGGTGGGGGCCCAGGAGCCGTTCTCAATGAAAGCCACGGTGCGGTTCTGGAAGCTCCGCTCGGTGAGCTTGTCCAGGTAGGTCCGCATGAAGGGGAACACATCTGCATTGTAGGTGGTGGTGGCAAGGACCAGCTTGTCATAGCGGAAAGCATCTTCCACAGCCTCTGCCATATCGGTGCGGGCCAGGTCGTGGACCACTACATTGGGAACACCCCGTGCCTTCAACTCCCGCTCCAGCAGAGTTACGGCCTCTTTGGTGTGACCGTAGACGGAGGTGTAGGCGATAACCACACCCTCGGTTTCGGGAGTGTAGCTGGACCACAGGTCGTACAGATGGATATAATGACCCAGGTTTTCTGTCAGGACAGGTCCGTGGAGGGGGCAGATGATCTGAATATCTAAGGTGGCGGCAACCTTGAGGATGTTCTGCACCTGCTTGCCGTACTTACCTACGATGCCGATGTAGTAGCGCCGTGCTTCGCAATCCCAGGGCTCGTCCACATCCAGAGCACCGAACTTACCGAAACCGTCGGCAGAGAACAGGACCTTGTCATAGGAGTCGTAAGTCATCATGACCTCGGGCCAGTGAACCATGGGTGCAAAGGCAAAGGTCAAAACATGACTGCCCAGAGACAGGGTCTCAAAATTGTTAACGCTCAGCGTGTTTTCCATTACCAGGGTGGGGAAGAACTGGTGGATCATCACGAAAGTCTTGGCGTTGCCCACGACTGTGACATTGGGATACTTTTCCACAAAGGTCTGGATGGAGGCGGCGTGGTCCGGCTCCATGTGCTGTACTACCAGATAGTCAGGTAGGCGATCCCCCAGGACCTTGTCAATGTTCTTCAGCCACTCATCGGTACGGCTGGCATCAATGGTGTCCATAACAGCGACCTTGTCGTCCAAAATTACGTAAGAATTATAAGCCATGCCGTTGGGAACAACATACTGTCCCTCAAACAAATCCACATCGTGGTCGTTGCAGCCTACATAAAAAATTGTATCAGTAACCTTTTTGAACATAGTGATGTGCCTCCTTAAATCTTTGTTTCTGATGGGAGTATAACACAAATCCTTCCATTTGTCAATAAGAATGATTCTTATTTACAAATAATTTTTAAGTTTTCGGTATGGTTATGGTGAGAACGATCTGACGGTCTGTCTCCCGCCGTTCCGAGATGGCTGGAATACCGGACAGCTGCATCCGTGCCAGGGACTGGTCAAGACCGTTCAGGAACAATCCCAGATTGACTTTGCCGGCTGTATCTTTGGGACCTGCCAGCAGGGAGTCAATGTACTGCTCTGTACGGACAACGCTGAGACGGTGCTTACTGATATGATGGATGACCTGCAGCTTCAGCAGATCGTCCGGCAGCTTCAGCAACGCCCGGGCATGGCGTTCCGACAGATCGTTTTCCCGGATGGCGGAGAGGACATTGGGCTCGTGCCGCAGCAGCCGCAGCTTATTGGCCACGACACTTTGGCTTTTCCCCAAAAGCCTGGCAGCCTGCTCCTGACTCATATTCCATTGATCCAAAAGCCTTTGAATACCCCTGGCCTCCTCAATAAAATCCAGGTCCTGCCGCTGCAGGTTTTCCACCAGAGCTGTTAGTCCGGACTCCCGCTCATCCATTTTCATAAGGATGCAGGGCACCTCTGTTAAACCGGCCAGTACACCCGCCCGCAGACGCCGTTCACCTGCGATCAGCTCATAGCCTGTACCCAGCCTGCGGACCGACAGGGGCTGCAGGATGCCGTGACGGCGGATGCTTTCTGCCAGCTCTGACAGGGCTTCCTCCCGAAAAATTTCCCGGGGCTGGGAGGGATTTGGGCGAATAGCATTCACCGGTAAAAAAACAACACGGCCTGTTTCCATATATGTTTTCAGCTTTTGGCACTGCATAGCATATCCTCCTTGGTAATGGTGAAATCATTTTACTTTGCCCGTTCATAGAAAAAACACGAAACAGGCCCAATAGAAACCGAAACTCCTCGACAGGATTTCTGTTTCGTTGCAATTGGTTTTACAGTGTGATACAATAAACACAAAGACAGGAAAGGAAGATGCACATGGAAACACGGAAGTTGTATTATGAGGACTGCCATCTGCGATCTTTTACCGCAACGGTAACCGGCTGTGAACAGGCAAATAAGGGCTTTAAGATCACTTTGGATGCCACGGCCTTTTACCCGGAAGGCGGTGGACAAGCCTGTGACACAGGCGTTTTGGACGATATTCATGTACTGGATGTCCGTGAGCGGGGCGGGGAAGTAGTACACCTGTGCGACGGCCCTCTTGCTGTGGGGCAGCAGGTAACAGGAGCCATTGACTGGCAACACCGCTTTGATCAGATGCAGCAGCACACCGGCGAGCATATTCTCTCCGGACTGATCCATGCCAAATACGGCTATCACAATGTGGGTTTCCACATGGGCAAGGGCACGGTGGAAGTGGACTTTGACGGCCCTATTCCTCCGGAGGGACTGGCAGAACTGGAGCGTCTTGCCAATGAGGCGGTTTGGGCGGATATTCCCGTGCAATGGAGCATTCCACAGCCTCAGGAACTGGCACAGACAGTCTACCGCTCCAAAAAGGCGTTGGACTGGCCGGTACGGATCGTCCAGGTACCCGGATATGACAGCTGTGCATGCTGCGGTGTCCATGTGGCCCGCACCGGTGAAATCGGACTCATTAAGATCCTTTCCGCAACAAAATTCCATGAGGGGGTGCGGCTGGAAATGCTCTGCGGCCGCAAGGCCTATGAATACATGTGCCGGGTGTACGACCAAAACCGGCAGGTGTCCCAATGCTTCTCCGCCAAGATCCTGCAGACCGGCGACGCCGCACGGCAAATGGCAGAGCAGCTGGCGGAGGAAAAATACCGCCGTGCAGGCCTTGAAAAGCGTGTGTTCCAAAGCATCGCCGCCGGCTATGCCGGACAGGGAGATGTGGTGCATTTTGAAGAGGGTCTGACTCCGGGCTCTGTCCGGGAGCTGGCGGATGCCGTGGCGGAATCCTGCGGCGGTATTGCGGCAATTTTCTCCCCGGGCAGCAGCGGCTGCAGCCTGTGTTTAATTGCAAAGGAGCAGGATGTACGACCTTTGGGAACAGCCCTTATAAAAGCATTGGAGGGTCGTGGCGGCGGAAAACCCGGCTGCTTCCAGGGCAGCGTAAAAGCATCACGGGACAGAATCGAAAGCTTCTTGAAAAGCTGGAAAAATTGATGGTAGGGTTTTGTAAGCTGTGTCAATAAAAAGGGTGAAAAAATCGCTGATTTTTACGAATCCTCTACTTTACAAGAAGTTTCCTGTATTGTATAATGAACCCGTATGGGGCAAAATCCCCGTAAGATACAAGTCAATTATGCTGCCTGTGCAGCAATAGAAAATGGAGGAAATAACCATGTCTGTAAAAGTTGCTATTAACGGTTTTGGTCGTATTGGCCGTCTGGCTTTCCGTCAGATGTTCGGTGCTGAGGGCTTTGAAGTTGTTGCTATCAACGACCTGACCTCTCCCAAGATGCTGGCTCACCTGCTGAAGTACGACTCCACTCAGGGTGCTTATGCTGTTCCTTTCGGTGCTCACACTGTTGAGGCTGGCGAGGACAACATCGTTGTCGACGGCAAGAAGATCACCATCTACGCAAAGGCCAATGCTGCTGAGCTGCCCTGGGGCGAGCTGGGTGTAGATGTCGTTCTGGAGTGCACCGGTTTCTATACTTCCAAGGCTAAGGCACAGGCTCACATCGACGCCGGTGCTAAGAAGGTCGTCATTTCCGCTCCCGCCGGCAATGACCTGCCCACCATCGTTTACAACGTCAACCACGAGACCCTGACCAAGGAAGACCACATCATCTCCGCTGCTTCCTGCACCACCAACTGCCTGGCTCCCATGGCTAAGGCTCTGAATGACCTGGCTGCTATCGAGTCCGGCATTATGTGCACCATCCATGCTTACACCGGCGATCAGATGATCCTGGACGGTCCCCAGAGAAAGGGCGACCTGTGTCGTTTTTGTGCTGGTGCTATCAACATCGTTCCCAACTCCACCGGTGCTGCAAAGGCTATCGGCCTGGTCATCCCCGAGCTGAACGGCAAGCTGATCGGTGCTGCTCAGAGAATCCCCACTCCCACCGGCTCCACCACTATCCTGAACGCTGTTTGCTCCAAGGCTGTTACTAAGGAAGAGATCAACGCTGCCATGAAGGCTGCTGCTACCGAGTCCTATGGCTACAACGAGGACGAGATCGTTTCTTCCGATGTCATCGGCATGACCTTCGGTTCCCTGTTCGATGCTACTCAGACCATGGTCTGCAACCTGCCCGACGGCAAGGTTCAGGTTCAGGTCGTTTCCTGGTACGACAACGAGAACTCCTACGTTTCTCAGATGGTCCGCACCATTAAGCACTTCTCCACCCTGCTGTAATTTTCTGACATAAGCAAGAATACTCTTGCCGCAGACAAGGCATGGGAGGAGCTGTCCGCCGCAAGACGCGACATGCAAAAGACCGGCGAAGCAGCCCTTGACTATATTAAGAAAAACGGAAAGCTTGGT
>JAZNZG010000068.1:0-6150 GCA_045594825.1 Faecousia sp.
ATCTGGTGGTGGACAAGGCTGTCACCGCCCCCATAGAGCAGGATGCCGTGGTGAAAGCTCCCGGGATGAAATACCGACACTACGCACCGGACTGTCAGGTGCTGATCGTGGCAGGCAGCCGGGAAAAGGCCGCCGCATATATTCGCGACCACTATAAAAGGGGTGACCGGGTGCTTTGCTTCCGGGAAGAGCTGCCCCTGTACGAAGGCTGCGAGCCCCTGTCCTACGGCTGCGAGGCCGATGTGCAGACATTGTCTGCCGGTCTGTTTGCCGCCTTGCGGGAGCTGGACGACGCCAGGGTGCATCGGGTATTTGCCCGCTGTCCCGTAGGCGGCGGCATCGCCTATGCCGTCCAAAACCGGCTGAAAAAGGCTGCTGCCTTCCACATCATCGACGCGGAGGAATTGTAATGGTAATTGGAATCACCGGCGGAACAGGCTGTGGAAAGACCACCCTGCTGCGTCTTGTGCAGGAGCATGGCGGTCTTGTGCTGGACTGTGACGCCATTTACCATGTACAGCTGAAAACCAACCGGACCATGCTGGATGCCATTGAAAAGCGGTTCCCCGGTACCGTAAAAGAGGGCGTCCTGGACCGGAAGGCTTTGGGTGCCATCGTATTTTCCGACGATGCCGCCCTGCAGGATCTGAACCGAATCACCCACGGTGCCGTGAAAGAAAAGGTGCAGCAGGCTTTGGCCGCCCGGCCTGCTCTGACAGCCATCGACGCAATCGGTTTGTTTGAAGGCGGCCTGGCGGAGCTTTGCGATGTGACGGTAGCCGTCACCGCTCCCGTGGAGCAGCGGGTCGCCCGGCTCATGGCCCGGGATGGGATCCGGGAAGAATACGCCCGTCTGCGGATCAATGCCCAGCATACCGACCAATGGTTCCGGGAAAGATGTGACCACACCCTCTGTAACGACGGTACCCAGGAAGCATTCCAAAGTAAATGTCTTGCATTTTTGAATGGGTTAGGTATAATATAAGAAGATACAAAATCCCCGAAAAGGAGAATTCGTTATGACTACTGATGAACTCAGAGAAAACCTGCTGATGGCTCCCAAGAACGGCTACAAGGATCTTACTGCAGCCGGCCGTGGGGAAATGGAAGCTTACTGCTCCGGCTACGCCGCTTTCATCGACGCCGCCAAGACTGAGCGGGAAGCCACCGATTGGGCCATTGCCAATGCTGAAAAGCATGGCTTCCAGGCATATGTTCCCGGCACCAAGCTCCAGGCCGGTGACAAGATCTACTTTAACAACCGGGGCAAAAGCATCCTGCTGGCTGTCATCGGCAGGAAGAGCCTGAACGAGGGTGCCAACATCTGTGCCGCCCATGTGGACTCTCCCCGTCTGGACCTGAAGCCCAACCCCCTGTATGAGGACAGCGAGATCGCTTACTTCAAGACCCACTACTACGGCGGCGTCAAGAAGTATCAGTGGACCACCATTCCCCTGGCCATCCATGGCGTTGTCTGCCGTAAGGACGGCTCCTGTGTGAATGTGGTCATCGGTGAGGACGACAGCGATCCCGTGGTCATGGTCTCCGACCTGCTGCCCCACCTGGCAGCCGACCAGATGAAGAAGCCCCTGGCCGAGGGTATCGTGGGCGAACAGCTCAATGTGATCCTGGGCTCTGAGCCCATTGAGGGCGATGGTGCCGACCTGGTGAAGCTGAATGTGATGAAGCTGCTCAATGAAAAGTACGGCATCATCGAAGCCGATTTCCAGTCTGCCGAGCTGTGTATCGTACCCGCAGGCAAGTGCCGCGATGTGGGTCTGGACCGGAGCTTGCTGGGTGCCTACGGTCATGACGACCGGGTATGTGCCTACGCCGAGATGCAGTCCCTGTTTGATATTGATACCCCCGACAAGACCGCCATCTGCATCCTGGCCGACAAGGAAGAGATCGGCTCCGTGGGTGTTTCCGGCATGCAGGGCTTCTTCTTCGAGACCTTTATCCACGACATCTGCCACTCCACCGGTGCAAGCCTGTACCGCTGCCTGGAAAACAGCTTCTGCCTGTCTGCCGATGTCTCCAACGCCTTTGACCCCAACTTCCCCGAGGTCTCCGAACGCCGGAACAATGCCATGCTCAACTACGGCGTGTCCATTTGTAAGTACACCGGCTCCCGGGGTAAGGGCGGTGCTTCCGATGCCTCTGCCGAGGTCATGAGCCATATCCGCAAGACCCTGGACGATGCCGGTGTCCGCTGGCAGATGGCCACTTTGGGTAAGGTAGACCAGGGCGGCGGCGGTACCGTAGCTGCCTACATGGCCAACCGGAACATCTCCACCGTTGACGCAGGCGTGCCTGTGCTTTCCATGCACGCTCCCATCGAGATCGTCAGCAAGCTGGACTGCTATCACACCTACCTGGCCTGCAAGGCTGTATATCTGGCCTAAGCAACCGGTGGCTCCTGCATTGTTGTCCGGTAGCGAAAACCTTAACACCAAAAAATCGCCTGCTTTTCAGCAGGCGATTTTTGTATAGGGCGGGGGTTTGCTCCCGCTATTTCTTAGTCCCAATAACCGTCGGAATGCATATTCCGGCGTTTTTTGCTCCGGTGGGCGATAATGCTCACCGCCACGATCAGGCCGCACAGCAGAACGCCGCCGGCGATGTACCAAATAAACTCCCAGTTTTGGGTCTCGGTAACGGCAGCACTGGCTGCTCCGCAGACAGAGCATGCTCCTGCAGCCATATCCCATGCATGGGGCTCCGGCCCCAGCTCCAGGCCGCAGCGGCAAGTGCCCCAGTGCTGCTGGCTGTCATAATAAATGGGGGCGAAATCATGGACATGGACGATCCGTGCCGCCAGCTCATAATCACAGACGGTACACAGTTGGGGATGCTCCTCCGTGGCTTCCTCACCAGGGATATGCTCCTCCAGGCCATCCACCTTGCCGCAGCCGTCGCACACATACCAGTGGCTGGTGCCGTCGGTCTGCAATATATCGGAGAAGGTGTGGGTCACCTCCCGGATATAGCCGCACTCGTTGCACGCTTCGTCACATACGGCATCGTAGATGTGTGCTTCCACAGAGCTTAATTCTTCACACCGGGTACATTCCCGCCAGTGGTTTTCTTCGTCGGTACACCATTCCTCGCTGAAGGGATGGCCCTCGGGACGGACATAGCCGCAGTCCTCACAGGGAGCAACGCAGTCCTCACCAAAAGTATGCTCGCCCAGCAGGAACTGCTCCTTGCAGACACTACACTCCTGCCAGTGCTCCGTTTCTGTGGTCTGCCAGGGCTCTTCCCCGGACACCTGATGGTCCTTGGAGACTACCTTGCCGCAAACTGTACACTTGCGGCGGTGCTGGAGATCGTCCTTATATTCCCAATCGTCGTAGTTATGGTTGTTGGTCTTGCTGATGGAAGAGGTGCGGGTGGCACCGCATACATCACATTTCTGGGATACAGAGCCGGTTACGGCACAGGTAGCCTCCCGCAGCAGCTGCACATCCTCCCAGCTGTGGGCAACGGAGTTTTCCTTGCCGCACAGGGTACAGGTCTTTTTGTGGTTGGAGCTGCCTGCAGATTCCCAGCTGCCGTAGGTGTGGGAGCAGTTTTCCTGAATGCAGTCGGTACAGTCGTCCACGGTCTTAATGTTGCCGGTGTAGGACTTATAGTCACAGGAGGTGCAGTACTTGTACTCCTTGTGGGGATGGGACCCATCGTTGGCGGTTTCAATGCTGTGGGTGTGGGAAGCATTGTTGCTGCCGCCGTAGTTGGGAGAGCCGAACCAATAGCGGCTGCTGTACAAGCTCAGTTTTTCGATTTCCACCTGGTCGGAGGAGTTGCCCTCCACAGACCAGAAGTAGTCACCCTCTACCCTGTACACCAGACCCACATGGCCGGACTTGAAATACAGGTCACCGGGCTGGGGCAGCTTTTCGCTGGCCCGGAAGGAGGACAGGCCGTAGTTGTTTATATTGGCGATGCCCTGTTTCCGCAAAACACTGTTGGGGACACCTGCCTGGGCAGCACACCAGCTGACGAACCAGCCGCACCAGTCGGTGTTGGGATGGCCGAAGTACTCACCGTACTTGGTGTAGCTTTTGCTGCCCTCCTGGTAGCCCACCTGTGTCAGAGCCACCTGGATAATATCGTAACGCTGGTTGCCGGTATTGACATGGGTGTTTTCATATTCCGCATGCACCGGCACTGCCACGGGTACTGCCGCCAGGAGCAGCACCAATGTCAGCAGCAGCGTAAGGATCCGTTTTGTCATTTCTTTGCCTCCAATTTCTGGGGGAATATATGCGTACGCCATGATATTTTACAATTTTTTCGACAAAAAATCAAGTGCTGCGACAAAAATAATTACAAAAGATTACAAAGCCAACCTGCAACCCCATTTGTGAACTTTTTGCACCGGGATGTTCTTCTCTTTACTTTTGGGACAAAAACTGCTATACTGTAAAATAGCTTATTATTGGTTGGGAGGTGACGCTTTGGGTCGCTTGTTAAGACAATTCGGTGCAACATTCCGCAAGGGTGATATGGTCCTGCTGCTGATCCTGCTCATCACCACTGCCTTTGGCTGTCTGGCCATCGCCAGTGCCGCCAACACTTCCGGCTCTGTGCGTTACGTTACCCTGCAGATCGTAGGTGCGGCCATCGGCGTGCTGCTGTACGCCGTCATCTCTACCGTGGACGCGGAGTGGTTCTCGGAGCACCGCACCGTTTTGGTGTTATTCAACTCCTTCCTGCTTCTGCTGTTGATCCCCTTCGGCACCGACATGGGCTCCGGCAACAAGAGCTGGCTGGACTTCCCCATCCTGCCCTTTAACATCCAGCCCGCGGAGATCTGCAAGGTCTCCTACATCCTCATCATGGCATCGGTCATGAATGCCCATCAGAACAAGATCTCCTCCATTTCCTCTGTTATGCACATGGTGCTCCATCTGGGCCTGCTGGTGGGCATGAACATGGTGCTCTCCGGTGACGCAGGTGTTTCTTTGATCTTCGTTTTTATCTTCATCGGCATGGCCTTTGCCGGCGGCGTCAACATCCTTTGGTTTTTGGTGGGTATCGGCGGTATCGCCGCCTTCTTTCCCATTTTATGGAACTATGTCATGGACGAGTACCAAAAACTTCGTATTCAGGTGTTATTCGACCCCTCCCTGGACCCCTACGGCACCGACCCCCGTTACCATGCCGTGCGTAGCCTCCGTTCCCTTACCGGCGGCGGCATGACAGGCCAGGGCCTGTTCCAGGGCATCCGTACCCAGACCGAGGGTTCTCTGCCTGCCCAGCATACGGACTTCATTTTCTCCGCCATCGGCGAGGAGCTGGGCTATGTGGGCTGTTTCATCGTCATATTGCTCATGGTGGCCATCATCGGCCGGTGCATCTGGGTGGGCAACCGCAGCCCGGACTACATGCGTCGCCTGATCTGCTACGGTGCGGCCTCCGCCCTTATTTTCCAGGTGGTGGTCAATGTGGGTATGTGCATGGGCGTTATGCCTGTTATCGGTCTGACCCTGCCCTTTATCAGCTACGGTGCTTCTTCCATCGTGTCGCTGTACGCCATGCTGGGTCTGGTCTCCGGCGTATACGCCCGTCCCGCTGCTGCCAGCCATGAGCGGTACATCCGGGCACCACTCACCTCATATCAATAAAAAATTTCCGCCCCGGTCTTCCGGGGCGGAATTATTATTGCTTATTTCTCCTTGGGACGCTTGATCTTATTCAGCTTGGCGTTCATTTCCAGCAGCTCTTCCTTGGTCATTTCCATGCCCAGCATGCCGCCGGCCATGTTCAGCAGACGCAGGAAGGTGAAGCCGCCCAGCATTGCCATCATGTCGCCGGTGAGCTCAAAGCCCATAGCCTTGGGACCTTCGCCGTCCTTGCCCTTGGGCATCATCTTCATCATGATACCGCCCAAAAGCATCTTGCCCTGGAGGGTGCCCATGATGGTGCTCATCTTATCATTCAGATTCAGATAGCCCTCGGGAGCTTCAATGTCGAACCAGTTGAGGATGGCACCCTTTTCCTTCAGACGGTAAGCTTCGTTGAACACTTCCACCTTGTTGATAACGCTCTCGTCACGGCAATCGCCGGCAACTGCCACCAGATGGGTGGTACCTGCGTTGGGAACATCGAAGTAGAAGAAGGGATTGCTGCCCTTTTCCTGTACGC
>JAZNZG010000069.1:0-2356 GCA_045594825.1 Faecousia sp.
CGATGGCCCGGTCCAGGCGGTTTTCAAACTGCACCTGAGCCATAGCCTGTTCATGCTCCTGCACTGCCCGGTTGAATTGCTCCTCCCAGTCCTTAGCCTGCTGCCGGGCGGTCTGGATGTCCCTGCCGTTTTCCTCCATGATGGCATCCACCACATCCTTGGGCATGTCCGCCATGAGTTCCAACAAAAATTCCCGTTTCATATGGTTCCTTTCTCCGCTACGTTTTTTACGAGGTCACTCTCACGCGGCCGGGACTGTAACACCGTCCCCGCGAAGTTATATAAAAACGCTTTCGCGTTTATATATCCGGCATGAACCGTTTGCGGATAGCCTCCAGGTCCTCCGGGGTATCCGTTTTCATATTGAACCGCCAGCCCAGAGCCACCTCCGGCTTGAGCATACCGGAGCGGACCATTTCCATGTACCGGTTCCATGCCGCATCCTCGTCGTAGAGGATGCCGTTGCCCCAGTCGATGTTAAAGGCAGTATCTGCCGCCTGCTCCATGTTGTACAGGCCCGCCAGGGTATGACACAGAGCCACGGTCTGCTCCGCGGCTTTTTGCCACATGGACTGAAAATCCATAACGGTGAGGGAGTAATCGGCATTGGACGCTGCGATCTCCGTAGCGGTACGCTCCTCCATATTGGCATCGCTGAGCATGCCCCGCTTCAGACCCACCACGCTTTCCACATTTCGCAGATACTCCTGCTTCCGGGCCAGATAAGACTGCTCCCGCAGAGCCGGGGAGAAGATGTGCAAGCCAACGCTTTGGGCGTCCTCATCCAGGCCAACGAACAGGTTGTCCTTCAGCTGACCCTGGTCCAGCATATCCGCGGACACGATGATACGGCTCTGCCCCCGTTCAAATTCCCCTGCCAGCTGAGCCTCGTTCCGGTCGATGGCCCGGATCAGACCTACCGCCGGAGCGTACACCGCAACGCCGTCACTGGAGCCGTCCACGCAGTTGACCATGGGGGTCCGCACCTGCACCAGGCCCACCGACCCCACAGGCTGGGGATAGCGGTAGATCTCCGTCAGGCCGGCATAGCCGGGATGGGAGCGAAGGCTGACGGGACTGCCCAGGCTGTTGTCGGTCAGGGAGCGGTAGAGCTTATTTTGGATGGTAAGGTAGCCCTTTTCATCCACGGTCCGCCGTTCCAAAAGGGTGTAGTAGTACCGGTCGTGCTGGGAGCGTTCCACCGTACCCATGTCGGTAACGGTGCCGTCTGCCAGGCGGCTGAAGATCAGCACATTGTTCCGGGGGATCAGGGCAAAAGAAAACCCCGTCCCCACGGGACAGGGTTTGAGGTAGCATTCTCCGCCCATCAGGGCAAGCTGGAGAGCCTCATGCTTTTTGTGATCCAGTTCTTTCAGATACCGCTGCACCACCGGGTCCTGGGCGGTGGCAGCGTACTCACCGAACACGGTTTTGGTCAGCTTGTTCACCAGGGTGTAGGCGATCCGCTGACAGGGGTCCCGGTCCGCGTCCGCCTCCCGATGGTAATAAAGAGCAAACCATTGTGCGATGGCCTGCCGCATGGCACGGCTTGTTTTGTCGGCAACACCGAAGGCCGCCTCGTAACGGTAAATATTCATACTTCCTCCTTACGAATGGTTCTTTTGACAGACCGCAGACCCATCTCCAGGCCTTTGATATAGGCCTGGAGCTCTTTGATCTGCTGCTGCAGCTTACGGATTTGCCGGAGCTGTTCCCGGTTATCCCGGAGGACAGTCTCCTTGGCCCACATGGGCAGAAAACAGTTTACCAGCCAGCGTTTCATAATCTCCTCCAATAAAAATGGGAGGCCGCACGGGCGGTCTCCCTGTTATTTGACACTAACATTATATCACAGATTCAATAGAATTTCATCCCGACCTTGTCCCAACATTTCACCCCAAACTCCCACCAAAATCCCAGCAGCGAGTCGGGGCAGGTTTCGTTGCCATTCGTAGGGGCGACCATTGGTCGCCCGCAAAAGCCATCAGCCCCCTCTGACGCGGGCATATGGAAGCCGGGGCAGGTTTCGTTGCCATTCGTAGGGGCGACCATTGGTCGCCCGCAAAAGCCATCAGCAAAACACCGTCATTCCCACGCAACTGGGGTGCTCGGAATGACGGAGGCAGAGAAAAATCGGCTGTTTTTTATCTCTCCCTCACAATCTGCCCAGCACCGTTGCACAAAAAATATAAAGACGGCGAAATTACATTGTAACAAGGAGGGAAACTCATGAAAGAAAATCTCCATCCGGAATATAAGGAAGTTACCGTTAAGTGCGCTTGCGGCGAAACTTTCGTTACAAGATCCACAAAGGACGAGCTTCGCGTTGATATCTGCTCGAAGTGCCATCCTTTCT
>JAZNZG010000070.1:0-8329 GCA_045594825.1 Faecousia sp.
GGCATCGTAAAGGTCTCCGCAAAGGACCTGGGCACCGGCAAGGAGCAGCAGATCTCCATCACCGCATCCACCAACCTGAGCCAGGCTGACATCGACAAGGCCGTCCGTGAGGCAGAGCAGTATGCTGCCGAAGACAAGGCCCGCAAGGACGAAGTGGACACCCACAACAACGCAGAGCACACCATCTATCAGACCGAAAAGACTCTGAACGAGCTGGGCGACAAGATCTCCGCAGAGGAGAAGGCCTCCATCCAGTCCGCTGTTGACCATCTGAAGGAAGTCAACAAGGGCACCGATATCCAGGCCATCAAGGACGCCACCGAAGAAGTTCAGAAGGCTTTCTATGCTGTGTCCGAGAAGCTGTATCAGCAGGCAAATCCCCAGGGCGGCCAGCCCAACTACGGCGGCAACCCCGGCGGTGACAATGTAGTGGACGCTGACTACGAAACCGTTGACTAAGTTTTGACCCTTATAAGGGGCGGTGGATACCGCCCCTTATTGGTGTATTGTGAGGATAGCAATATGGCTGAAAATAAACGCGATTATTATGAGGTGCTGGGCGTAGAAAAAGGTGCCAGTGCCGAGGAAATAAAAAAAGCATACCGAAAAAGTGCCATGAAGTACCATCCGGACCGCAACCCCGGGGACAAGGCAGCCGAAGAAAAGTTCAAGGAGCTGGGCGAAGCATATGAAGTCCTTTCCGACGATGACAAGCGTGCCCGGTACGACCAGTTTGGCTTTGCCGGTGTAGACCCCAATTACGGCGGCGGTGCCGGCGGATATGGCAGCGGCTTCGGCGGTTTCGGTGATTTCGGTGACCTGGGCGATATTTTCGGCTCCTTCTTTGGAGGCGGTACCGGCCGCCGCAGCAATCAAAACGCACCCCGCCGGGGCGACAATGTGGCCGCACGGTTGGATCTTAGCTTTGAAGAGGCCGCCTTCGGCTGTGAGAAGGAAGTGTCCGCACCCCGCATCGAAAACTGTTCCGCCTGCTCCGGCAGCGGCTCTGCCGACGGCGTGGTTGAGACCTGTTCCCAGTGTCATGGCTCCGGCCAGGTGCGTACGGTACAGAATTTCATGGGCATGCAGATGCAGTCCACCACCACCTGTCCCATGTGCAGTGGTCGGGGTAAGATCGTCAAGACCCCCTGTAACACCTGTAAGGGTAAGGGTAAGGTACGCCGCACCAAGAAGATCCGGATCAATGTCCCCGCCGGCGTGGATGCCGGTAATGTGATCCCCTGTCGGGGCGAGGGTAATGTGGGCAGCAACGGCGGTCCCAACGGCGACCTGCTGGTGGAAGTCTATCTGAAGCGGCACTCCATCTTTACCCGTCAGAACACAGATGTGTTCTGCGAGGTGCCCATTACATTTACCCAGGCTGCCCTGGGTGCGGAAATTCAGGTTCCCACCATTGACGGCAAGACCACCTATGAGATCCCCGAGGGAACACAGACCGGCAAGCAGTTTGTTATGGCAGGCAAGGGCATTCCCTTTGTAAATAACCCCAAACGCCGTGGCAACCAGTACTTCACCGTGGTGGTGGAAACCCCCACACGGCTTACCAAGGAGCAGAAGGAGCTGCTGCGGCAGCTGGATAATACCCTGGACGGAAAGTCCAATCCCAAACGCAAAAAGTTTTTTGACACCCTAAAAGATATTTTTGACTAAACAGGAGGCCAAGCCATGAAACGCACCGATTACATCAGTTGGGACGAATATTTTATGGGCATCGCCATGCTGGCTGCCCGCCGCAGCAAGGACCCCAGCACACAGGTAGGCTGCTGCATCGTTTCCCCGGACAACATCATTATCTCCACCGGCTACAACGGCATGCCCAAGGGCTGCAGTGATGACGAGTTCCCCTGGGACCGTACCGGCGAGGAGACCAAGTACCCCTATGTTGTCCACGCAGAACTCAACGCCATCCTCAACGCCAACGGCCGTGACCTGCGGGGAAGCCGCCTGTATGTTGCTCTGTTCCCCTGCAATGAATGTGCCAAGGCCATCATCCAAAGCGGTGTGCGGGAGGTGTTCTACCTGTCCGACAAGTACGCCACTACTCCCTCTACCCTGGCCTCCAAGCGGATGCTGGATGCCGCCGGTGTCAAATACACCCAGCTGCATACCAATGTAAAATCCATCATCCTGGACTTTGTTCCGGAAGAGGACAAATAAAGCTGCCTAAAACGACCAAACGGCCTGTACATCTGTACAGGCCGTTTTTTTATCGATGCTCGCCCAAATAGAACAGGGCCAGTGTGCCGGGACCGGAGTGGGAGCCGATGACGGCACCGGTGTAGTAGATCAGCACTTCCTTGACGCCGTACTTTTCTTTGACCAGCTTTGCCAGATACTCGGCATCGTCAATGCAGTCACCGTGGCAGATAAAGACGGTATCGTTCACACCGGGGAGGGCAGTTTCACCCATCTTTGCAGCCAGAGCATTGATGGAAGCCTTGCGGCCCCGGGCGGTGCTCACCTTAATGAGGTGACCCTCATTATCCACATGCATCACAGGCTTGATCTGCAGCATGGTGCCCACCAGTGCAGTTGCTGCACTGACACGGCCGCCCCGCTTCAGGTATACCAGATCGTCCACGGTGAACCAGTGGCACAGGTTCAGCTTGTTATCCTCACACCATGCGGTAAGCTCTTCCAGGCTCATGCCTTCATCCCGCTTTTTGCAGGCATGCCATACAAACAGGCCCTCGCCCAGGGATGCACACAGGGTATCCACCACATTGATCTTGCGGTCAGGATATTTCTCCCGCAGCTCGTTTGCAGCGATCACAGCGGACTGGTAGGTGGTGCTGAGGCCAGAGGAAAAGGCCAGTACCAAAATATCCTCACCAGCTGCCAAAACAGGTTCTATCACCGTTGCCCAGCCGTCCGGGTTGACGGCAGAGGTAGATGCACTTTCACCGTCACGCATGCCCTTATACAGCTTTTTGATAAAGCGTTCGGAAAGGTCCTGGGATTCCTTGCCCCGGAAGTTCAGGGTCAGGGGGATCATCCCCAGGCCCAGCTGGTCATACATGGCTTCAGGCAGGTCACAGCAGCTGTCGGTAATAATACGGTAAGACATAGGGTTACTCTCCTTGGTAAAAAATACTTTACAGTTTCATCGTGCTGGGTTATAATTCAAAAACACACCCCTATTGTACATAAAACAAGGGCAAACCGTCACCCACAATCGAGAGAATCTGGCGTTTTTGCACCCTACCGGGGGTAGAATCATCTTCTCTACTCATAGTAGAGTTTATGTTTTTCCGGTTTTGATATAAAATATGGAGGAATTTTCTTGACAAAGTTACTGTTACGCCTGTTTGTAAAGAACTACGAAAATACCACATCTTCCAAAGTCCGTTTCCGTGTGGGGCGGCTTTCCGGTGTCGTGAGCATTATTTGCAATCTGCTGCTGTTCAGCGGAAAGCTGCTGGCAGGTATTTTGTCCGGTGCGGTCTCCATCATCGCAGACGCCATGAATAACCTCTCCGACGCGGTCAGCTCCATTGTCACCCTTGTGGGTTTCAAGCTTGCGGAGCGTCCGGCAGATGAAGATCATCCCTACGGTCACGCCCGGTATGAGTACCTTTCCGGTCTTGCGGTGGCAGGCCTGATCCTTGTGATCGGCTTTGATCTGGCGAAAACTTCCGTCGGCAAGATTTTTGACCCCACGGCTGTTTTGTTCTCTGCTCCCACTGTTATCATTCTGGTCTGCTCGGTCCTTGTAAAGCTGTGGCTGTCCGCCTTCAACCGCCGCCTGGGCAGGCATATCGATTCCCAGGCACTGCTGGCTGTTTCCGTTGACAGCCGCAACGATGTGATCGCCACCACCGCTGTTTTGGCAGCGGGCATTATCGAGTGGATCACTTCTTGGCGGATCGACGGCTATATCGGCCTTGCGGTGGCTCTGTTTATCCTTTACAGCGGTATTTCCATGGCAAAAGAAACCATCAGCCCCCTGCTGGGAGAAACGGCAAGCCCGGAACTGCGAAAGCTTATTGTGGATGTAGTCACCGGCGACCCCCGGGTTTTGGGCTATCATGATCTGATGGTCCATGATTACGGTCCGGGACAGCGGTTTGCCAGCCTCCATGTGGAAATGGACCAGCGGGAAGATGCTCTTGTGTGTCACGAGATCATCGATAATTTGGAACGCCGCTGCCTGCAGCAGCACAGGATCCATCTTGTGATCCACTACGATCCGGTGGCAGTAGGGGAAGAATCTCTTAATGAGATGCGGGAGCTGGTTTTGACCGCTTTGCAGCAGCAGGATCACCGGCTGACCCTGCACGACTTCCGCATGGTACAGACCGGTGGGCACACCAATCTTATTTTTGATGTGGCTCTGCCCTTTGATCTGAAAGGACAGGAGCGGCAGATCAAAAGGACATTGGACGAAGCTTTAGCCGCCCTGGACCGGGGCAGGATCTATACGGTCATCACCTTTGATCCGGAAGCATTTAATAAAGAATAAGGGGACATCTCGTCCCCTTATTCTTTCTTTTTTATAAAGCTGACGATCAGCAGGCAGGCCCACAAAAACAAGCTCAATGCCCAGTAGCCACTGCAGACCATGGGTGCAGATACCACCACCAGGAAGGTATGCAGCACATTTCCGGCCGTCTCAGAAAACAGCACGCTGGCAACATTCAGCACAAGGAATACCAGCGTCAGCAGCAGCGATACAGCTGCAATGATCCGTACCCACAGCACCTGCCGGGATTTTTTCTCCCGGAGTCCCCAGTACAGCAGCAGGCCGCCGGGAACAAAAAACAGCAGGGAAGAGATGGTGTAGAACACCCCTCCCACGCCCTCCGGCCGGCCCAGAACACCAAGCCAGACGCAGGCAACATACAGTACGGCCCACAACCACCATGCGGTTTTTTCTTTCATCGTTTACCCTCCTTGGGAAAGCACTGCCGTTATTCTACCCTATTTCGCCTCCTTTGGCAACGAAAAAATAAATGTGGACAGCGGGGAAAAGTATTGTTATAATAAATAAAATACAGGAAAAGGGAGGTCTTTCCCATGAAATGTCCGTTTTGTGGAGATCAGGACAGTAAGGTCGTTGATTCCCGTCACAGCGAGGATGGTCTGAGTATTCGCCGCCGCAGAGAGTGTTTGAAGTGTCAACGCAGGTTTACCACCTACGAAGTAGTGGAAAGCCTGCCCATCATCGTTGTAAAGCGGGACGGCTCCCGTCAAGCCTTTGACCGGAATAAGGTGCTCAACTCCATGGTGCGTGCTTTTGACAAGCGGCAGGTGGATGTGGCCGACCTGGACCGGATCACCACCGAGATCGAGCAGACCATCCAAAACACCCTGGAGCGGGAGGTCAGCACCGACCGCAACGGTGAGATGGGCATGGCACGACTGAAGCCCTTGGACGAGGTCGCCTACATCCGGTTTGCCTCTGTTTACCGTCGGTTCCAGGATGTGAGCAGCTTTATCCATGAGATCAACCAGTTCCTGGAGGAGAAGTGATCCCAATGGAAAAAATCACCGCGATTTTTGACTCCCTTGACTTAACGAAAGCAGTGCCCGAAATGGACGCCCTGCTGCAAACGGTGCATACCGTCACCTCTGTGGCATTGATGGTGGGTCCCGTCATTATGCTGCTGTTCGGCCTGTGGTATTTCTTCCTGCCTCCCAGGGAGGCCAATCACCGGGCAGGCTTCCGTACCTGGTTCGGCATGGGCAGCGTGGAATCCTGGCGGTTCACACAAATGCTCGCCGGTATCGTATGGGGCGGCCTGGGTCTGATCCTCACCGTTGTAATGGGTATTTTCTGCCTGGGCTTTAAAGGGCAGGATGTGGCCCAGGTGGTAAACACGGCATTGCTGTGCCTGATCTGGCAGGTATGTCTGGCCATCGCTGCCTATCTTATTATTTGCCTCATCGTAACCATTCGCTATAACAGCAAGGGTGTCCGCAGAAAATAATTACATAGCCCCCCTGCAGCAAACGCTGCAGGGGGGTTTACATTAAACTTTATAAAACAGATCCAGCAGAGATTGGGTCAGATCCTCAAAGAAGCTGCTGACCGTTAATGTCACACCGTAGCTGCCGCACTTGTAGTCCATGATCTGCAGAATATAGTAGTCATAGCCCTGCAGTGTGCAGTGTGTTTTCAGTGCGGTATGCTCCTCCCCAAGGAAGGTTACTGTGACTTTTTCCATGGTGGCGTTTTCGTAGCCTGCCTGCTCATATGCATCGATGAGCATGTCCTCCTGCTCCAAGGTGAGCTCGACGGCCTCTTCCTCCGACATTGCCATGTACGCCAGGCGTTCCTGCAGGCCGATCTGGGTATACAGCACATTCATGGTAGTATAATCATTCACATTTTCTGCCATCATGTCGCTGATCTGTGTATACCCGGAGGCCAGCTCGCCCAGCTCTGTTTCCGCAAACAGCTCATTTGCATTCTCAGGCAGTTCCTGCAGCTCCTCCGCGGAATAGTAGACCCAGTTTTCGTCCAGCTCACAGCCGAAGCCCGCGTAAGTATTGGTATAGATACCGCCTTCCAGGCGACCCAGGCTCACCGCATTTTCCTCAGTGGGAGCCTCTGTCTCTTCTTCCGGAGCTTCCGTTTCTTCATTAGGTGCTTCCGACGGCTCCTCCTGCTGAACCACTTCTTCCTCTTTTTCAATGGGCGTTACCTGGCCCGCGATGTCCTCTTCGCCGGAGCAGCCAGCCAACATGCCAAGTACCATAGTAAGTGCCAGTACCAGTGCTAAAATCTTTTTCATTTTCCTTTTTCCTTTCTTAATATATTTTTCCGTTATACGGGTCTTATTGGGGAAGCGGGCGGCGTTTTGCCGTGTAGGCAGAAACTTCGATCCTGATCACGCTCACCACGCCTGATAGTTTATCATTAAATTCAAAATCTTTGCCTGTCTGGGTCTTCATTAGGATAGACAGGCCCTTTTTCTTTTCCTCCACATCCTCTAAGATGGTGGCAACACCACAGCCCATTACCGATGCGTAAGCCATGCCATACTTGCAGGCTACCGTTCCCTCAAAGGGCTGCAGGTCGCACTCCAGAGAGAAGAAAACCTTTGGGTTTGCACGCATAACATCCAGCTTGCGGCCCCGGGTGGCACCGTGAAGATACAGCGTCAGCTTGCCATCTTCCATGGTGTAGCCGTAGTTCATGGGAACAACATAAGGCTCGTCCCCATCCACAAGGCCCAGGTGGAGAAATTTCGCCGTGTCCAGATAGCGGATGATCTCACTTAAATCCGTCACTTCCCGCTCTCTTTTTGTAATGCCTCTGTTCATAGAATCCCTCCTTAAACAATGCCCCCTCGGTGCGATTCATGCCTGCTGGGCAATTCATTGCATTGTGTGAGGCACACAACGCTTTCCACATGGGCACATCTTGGGAACAAGTCTGCTGCCATGGCGTTTTGGAGTTTATAGCCACGCTCCTTTAGAAGTGCCACATCCCTTGCCAGGGTCGCCGGGTCGCAGGAAACATAGACGATCCGCCGGGGTGACATTTTATGAAGTGCCTGGATGGTATCGGCATTCAAGCCCTTACGGGGCGGGTCTACCACAATAACATCCGGACGGATGCCCTTTGCTTCCAGCTCCAACGCCGCCTTACCTGCATCACCGCAGAAGAACTCCGCGTTTCCGATGCCGTTGCGGACTGCGTTTTCCTTCGCGTCCTGCACCGCCTGCTCAACCACCTCCACGCCGATGACTTTACCGGCAGCCTTTGCCATAGCAAGGGTGATGGTCCCCACACCGCAGTACAGGTCCAGCACCAGGTCGTTCTTTGTGATCTGTGCCTGAGTGATGGCGGCATCGTACAGCCGCTGAGCCTGGTGGTGATTCACCTGATAGAAAGACCGGGGGGACAGACGAAACCGCAGACCGCACAGGGTGTCCTCGATATAACCGGGGCCGTGGAGGGTGATAAATTCATCTCCCAAAATGGCGTTGCCGGGGCGGGTATTTACCGCCAGCACCAAAGAGGTAAAGCCGGGAACTGCGGAAAGCCGCTCCACCAGTTCCTTCACATGGGGCAGCTTCCGTCCGTTGACCACCAGGCACACCAGTACCTGTCCGGACACAACGCCCCGGCGGACATAAATATGCCGCAGCAGGCCCTTGTGCTGCTCCTCGTCATAGGCGGGGATTTTAAATTGGTTTACATAACTTATAACAATTTCTTTGACCTTGTCCGTTTCCTCCGGTAGGATCAGACAGCGGTTGTTTTCCACCACCTGGTGGGTGCCTGCCCGGAAAAAACCGGCGTAGGCTTTGCCTTTTTTGCTGGAAACCGGGTACTGGGCCTTGTTGCGGTAGCCGT
>JAZNZG010000071.1:0-1546 GCA_045594825.1 Faecousia sp.
AACGATACTGCCAATGCTGCCCCAGGTGAGGATGGCCACCACCAGCATTACAACCGCGAGGATGACCAGAACTGCAATACGCAGAGGAGACATTACTCCTTCACGCCTTCCACGATGCCGTTGGCCATGCCCACCAGACCCTGCATCTCAGAAGGAATGATGATCTTGGTGGCCTTGCCGTCGGCGATCTTCTGCATGGCTTCCACGGACTTCAGCTTGATGACCTGGTCGTTGGGAGCCTTTTCGTTCAGCATAGCCATGGAGTCAGCCAGTGCCTGCTGCACTTTCAAAATGGCCTGTGCCTCACCTTCTGCCTTCAAAATGGCAGCCTGCTTTTCTGCGTCTGCTCTCAGGATGGCGGATTCACGCTCACCTTCAGCGATCAGGATCGCGGACTTCTTCTGGCCCTCTGCCTGCAGGATGGCCTGACGGCGGTCACGCTCAGCCTTCATCTGCTTTTCCATGGAGTTCTGAATGTCCTGGGGAGGCAGAATGTTCTTCAGTTCCACACGGTTGACCTTGATGCCCCAGGGGTCGGTGGCTTCGTCCAGGATGGCACGCATCTTGGTATTGATGATGTCACGGGAAGTCAGGGTCTGGTCCAGCTCCAGATCGCCGATGATGTTACGCAGGGTGGTTGCGGTGAGGGTCTCCATAGCGGTCATGGGACGCTCCACGCCGTAGGTGTATAGCTTGGGGTCTGTGATCTGGAAGTACACAACGGTATCGATCTGCATGGTGACGTTATCCTTGGTGATAACGGGCTGAGGAGGATAGTCCAAAACCTGCTCCTTCAGATTCACCTTCCGGGCGATGCGGTCAATAAAAGGGATCTTAACATGCAGGCCAACGCCCCAAACAGACTGGAATGCACCCAGACGCTCGATGACATAAGCCTTGGACTGCTGAACCACCACGATGTTGGAAATAATGATGGCCAAAATGATGACGATCAACGCGATAATAACAAATTCCATAACGCTCCTCCTTAAATTATAAAACTGCTACCTCAACAGGTGTTACAAATGCCTTTACGCCTTCAATACGGTCTACCCGCACCTGCTTACCCACAGGGATGGGGTCGCCGTTGGTGCTTCTTGCGGTCCACTCCATGGCTCCCAGCTTAACGGTACCGGTGGCTGCGATGTTGTCGATGGACGCGGTAACCGTACCCACGGTACCGATCACGCTGTCCACATTGGTCTTTGTCAGCTTCGGCGTGAAATACTTTCTAATAATGGGCCGAAGTGCCAGCAGGAGCAGGACGGACACCACAAAAAACAAAGTGATCTGCAGCCAGAGCTTTGCACCCAAAAGACTTGCGATCATCGCCACGATGGAACCTGCAGCGAACCAAACGGAAACCACCGTTACGGTGCCTGCCTCCACTGCGATAAAGAATACCAGCAGAGCGAACCAAACAAATGCTGCCCAATTCATATAAACTCCTCCTTTCCGGTCATTGGACGGTGTTTGTTGATGACAACAGCATATCAAAAAACAGTAAAAAGGTCAATTGACAGAATGTGCAAATTTCCCTTGTTTT
>JAZNZG010000072.1:0-2259 GCA_045594825.1 Faecousia sp.
CTTCGGTACCCGTGTGGCGGCTTTCCGTGCCGCCGCGGAAAAAATGGGTGCCGTGGCAGTTCCCCACGGTGACGCGGGTTACCGGTTTGACCTCATCGGCGGCTATGCCATGCAGATCATGGTATGGGAAGGGGACGAGGAATTCCCCCCCAACGCCCAGGTGCTGTACACCGATAACTTTGCCCAGGGCTTTGCTGCCGAGGATCGTGTCGTTGCCGGAGATATTTTGATCTCCGTGATCAAAGCAAATATGTAAAAATTTAAGGAGGAACATATCATGGGTAAATATGTTGTTAAGGAAGTTTCCAGCGGCTATAAGTTCAATCTGCTGGCATCCAACGGTCAAGTTATTGCCACTTCCGAGGTATACGAAAGCCTGGCTGCCTGCAAAAACGGCGTGGAGAGCGTTGCGGCCTGTGCTCCCAATGCCAATCTGGCTGACCTCACCCAGGGCGGCGAGGCTGTCAATCCCAAGTTTGAGCTGTATGAAGACAAGGCAGGCCAGTTCCGTTTCCGCCTGAAGGCAAGAAACGGCCAGATCATTGCCGTTTCCGAGGGCTACAAGACCAAGACCGCCTGTGAAAACGGCATCGAGAGCGTCCGCAAAAACGCCGCCCCCGCTGAGGTAGAGGAAGAATAATTTACCGGGGCCGACCCAGGTCGGCCCCTTTACGAATGGAGGGAAGACCATGTACAAGCGAATAGTGGCACTATTCTTGTGCCTGTGCCTGTGTGTGGCGTTCCTTCCGGTACAGGCCAGGGCCTACACCAAGGCCCAGCAGATCTGTGAAACCATGGAGGAGGACTACCGGCAGATCCTGCGGTACACCAACCGCTCCACCCTGGCCGGCTACTGCGGCCTTGCCGCAAGCTGGCAGCTTTATACCATGGGCGTCAATGCCTGGGTGGTGAGCTACCACGGCAACAATCAGTACGACGCTTATAAAAATGTATCCTTCACCAGCGGCGGTCACCGGGTGGAGGCTTACAGTGCCAGAGATTACGATTTGGAGTCGGCTCTGCTGGCGGTGACCAAAAACGGAACCGTGGATGCCTACAACATGCTGGTGGGCTTTCAGACCACCAATACCCGCCTGGGCAGTATCTACGGTCACTCCATGGTGATCTACGCCATCATCGATGGCACGGTCTATTTCTGTGAAAGCTACGGCACGCCCTTTGGCCCGGCAGGTACGGCACTGACCGCGTCCATAGAGGAGTTTGCCAAATACTATAACGGCCGGGGCCGGTTTGAGGGATTGATCTACTTCGGTGTCAAGGGCTATGTTGCCAACTGCACCGAGTATGCCACCAACATGTATGTGGAGGTGACCCAGGACACCCACATGTATTCTCAGCCCTGCACCCCCGGCACCCAGGACAGCGAATGTGAATTTATCCGCAAGGTGAATTACGGCGAGCGGCTTTGGGCCAACACTTTGTACGAAAATCCCCAGGGGGAATTTTATTACCAGATCGACGTTTTGGGAGAGGCCGGCTATGTCCCGGCAGAGCACATCGCTCCTTTCCGGTTTGTTTATGAGGACATCGGCATTTCCGATGAGCAGAATCCCGGGGATATGGCGGTGGGAAAGACCAGCCGTATCAAGGGCCGTGTGGCATCGGAGTATTCCACCATGGGTGCGGTGCGGATGGTGGTGACGGACCCGGAGGGTAACATCATTTTGACACACGCCCTGGCAAAGCTCAGCGGTGTGTACGATCTGGAAAGCGATACCTTCGGCTACATCGTGAAGTTCAACTACCTGGATGAAGGCACTTACATCTACAACATCTACGCCGACGGACTGAATTTCTATTACCGGGACGGGGAGGTGGCTTCGGACAGCCGCCAGATCCACCTGGTACAAAGCGTGTTCCGGGTGGGTGATGGCCCGGAGCTGACCCTGGAGGAGCTTGCTCCGGAAGAGCCGGAGCTGGCCGACGGCTGGCAAATGCGGGACGGCACCTGGTACTGCTACAAGGGCGATACGCCCCGGACAGGCTGGTTCTGCTACCACGGCGGCGACTATTACCTGAATGAGGACGGCTCGGTCACCACAGGCTGGGCACAGATCGGGGGCAAGCTGCGGTACTTCTCCGACACCGGCTGCATGCGTACCGGCTGGCTGGAAACCCAGGAGGGTACCATGTACCTGCTGTTCAACGGCGAGCCGGCGGTAGGCACCCGTACCATCGACGGAGAAACATACCAATTTGACGAAAACGGCTACCTGGTAAGCACCTAAAGCCTCCCTT
>JAZNZG010000073.1:0-4237 GCA_045594825.1 Faecousia sp.
GTCCAGATCAAAGCGACCTAATGTTTGTCCTAATTGCTCCAGTTCGTGTTCTGTAATTTGGGGGATTCTTTCTGTTTTTGCAACTGCTGCTGTCATACAGCTATAGACGTCCGGAGTGATTTGATTATCCATTTCCTGTGCTAGGTTTAGAAATACAGTTGACAGGGCACCTATTACCTCAGCAGATGCCTGGCGGCACAACTCAGGGAGCGGTGTCATGTGGTAGTGCAGTTCAGACTGCATATAATCCAACAACGTTATCAGCTGACGCAGGGTTTGCTCTTCATATCGATGTGACGCCGCAGCCTTCCACCCCACCACTGTGCATGCACTAAACACCACAAGAGCTCCGATCCATCTTACAGGCATTTTCTCATCCTTTCCAGTCGATATGACTTGTCCGGCTGTATTATCGCAACAGTTTCAAATATACCGCTTTTAACAAGCGGCCTGTAAATTTTTCTGGTAAATAAATCGTTCATATCAGCGGCATGTGCGGTGGCCAGCAACTCAACACCACACCAACCGGCATGAAGAAGAGCTTTACAGTCCTCTGGTGCCGTGATCTCATCAACAGCAATTTTAGCAGGGCCCATGTTTCTGAGAACAGCATCGATCCCCTGCTCCTTGGAGCACCCTGTCATTACATCGGTACGCATACCTGCGTCGAACCTGCAACCACTCTCATCAAAGGGAAACAGCTCACTTTTCTCATCAACAACAGCAATGCTACCCGGCCCCGCATTTGATTTCAGGCGAATTAAATCACGCAGCAAGGTGGTTTTACCGCTGCCAGGTTTACCAACGATCAAAACAGACCCGTCCACACTCATTAAAGGAGATGCGATGCCGGGAAAGTCCCGAGCAACACGCAGACATATAGATGTCACTGATCGGATCCCAGTCATACTTCCGCCCGATACGGTTGCGTTGCCGCATAATCCAAGTCTGTGACCGCCGGGAGCAGTGATAAAACCGTGAGAAATGGATGACGTTGCCCATGGCGAATAGCGGGAAGCTGTGTTTACACAGAAGTTTATATCGTCATTGGTAACCGGCTGTTTCATAAAAATTGAACCGGATTGCATCACCAGCTCCGGTGGGTGTCCTAGACGGAGCCTTAGTTCCAGAAGCTTGTCCTTTCCATGTTCATCCAAAAAATTCCGCATCCAAAGAGGAAGCAAACTCGTATAGCTATGCCAATCACATCGCATGTACATCACTCCTGTTTCATCCTATGTACATGCAGCTGTGATATGCAAAAAAGAGCCGACAGCATTTGCTGTCGGCTCATATTAGTTATCGTTTTCCAAGATCGATCAGGCGGACTACTACAGGTGCAAGCACAAGGTTAACGGCAAGCTCAATCAGAAAATTAATGCCCGCCAGGCCAAGGAACATATAGCTCACTGCATCTTCATAACCGTACATAGAAGCCCATTCTGTAACAGTCTCCAAAAAGAATAATTGACAACCAAGCAAAAAGACCCCGGTATTGACCACAGGACACACAATCGATGCTGCAACTACACCTACCGTCTTATTGCAATTGGCAACCAGCTTGTAGACTACACCAGCAAACAGGCCACACAAGATGCCTTTTACCAATACCACGAGTACGGTAGCCAAAGGGTCCACTGCAAGAAATGCACCGGCATCGCCTGATAACAAGACAGTCACACCGAAAGCAAAACCAAGCCATGCACCGGCCGCCCAGCCATATACCGCAGATCCTACAACTATTGGAACCAGCACCAGTGATATGGAAAAGACGCCAAAGCGAATTCCACCGCCCAACAATTGCAAAATAACCACAATTGCTGTAAACAGACCGATGCCTACCATCTGTTTTGTTTTAATGTTCATTTAATTACCTCCTACTGTCGCTCCGGCCATCCGGATGCGATGTATTATGTACAACACGCTACGGTGCCGAACACTAATTAAAAGATTAAATCTCCTCGGATTCTTCCATGTCATCCAGATCCTCAAAGCCCAGCTGCTCTGTATGACCGGACCGCATGTTCTCCCACTGTTCTCTTGTGACCAAAATGGCTCTGGGTTTGCTTCCCTGGAACGGGCCAACGATTCCCTTTTCTTCCATTTCATCCACAATTCTTGCAGCTCTTGCGTAACCCAGTTTCAGTCTACGCTGGAGCATAGATACAGAAGCTTGCTGTGTTTCCAAAATCACATCAACAGCAGCCGGGAGCATTTCATCCCCAGTCATTTCTTCACTGGTAGGTTCCGGGTCGGACGCTGCGGCTTTACCTGCCTGTACAGCTTTCCGCTCGATCTCTTCCATGACCTGCTGATCGTAATTGGTAACATAATTGGATTTTACATAAGAAGCGACAGCTTCAACCTCACTGTCTGAGACAAAACAACCCTGAACACGCTGAGGCTTGCCATTTCCGATTGGTGCATACAGCATATCACCGCGGCCAACCAGTTTTTCCGCTCCTTGGGTGTCCAAAATGATTCTGGATTCCATAGCGGATGCAACAGAGAATGCGATTCTGGAGGGAATGTTCGCCTTCATAAGACCGGTGATGACATCAGCCGAGGGACGCTGTGTTGCGATCACCAGGTGAATGCCGGCCGCACGACCCATCTGTGCAATACGGCAAATGGATTCTTCAACCTCTTTCGCTGCCACAAGCATGAGGTCAGCCAGCTCGTCAATGATGACAACTACCTGCGGGAGCTTAGTGCCGTCCACCTCCTGACTTTCAATAATGCTGTTGTAGGATTCAATATCACGAACACCTGCATCAGACATGGCCTTGTACCGCCGCATCATTTCTGTTACAGCCCACTGCAAAGAACCAGCGGCCTTTTTGGGGTCAGTAACAACAGGGATCAGCAAATGCGGGATTCCGTTGTAAATACCAAGCTCCACCATCTTGGGATCCACCATGATCAGCTTGACATCATCGGGACTTGCCTTATAAAGCAAAGAGATGATGATGGAATTCATGCATACAGACTTACCGGAACCGGTAGTACCGGCAATCAGCATGTGGGGCAGCTTTGCAATGTTGCCAACAATGCTGTTTCCGCTGATATCTTTACCAACAGCAAAGCTGGATTTGGATTTTGCCTTATTAAATTCGTTAGAATCTATGACTTCTCTAAGAGATACGGTGGTAACAGCTATGTTGGGCACCTCAATGCCAACAACAGAGATCTTGCCAGGAACGGCTGCGATTCTAACGCCCGTCGCACCAAGGCTCAAAGCAATATCATCCGCGGCCGTAGTCAGCTTGTTGAGCCGCACACCCTTTTCCAGTTCCACTTCGTAGCGGGTAACACTGGGACCGCGGGTCACATTGATGATATGGGCTTCTATCTTGAAGCTTGCCAGTGTCTCGTTAAGCCGTCTTGTGTTCTCACGCATTTCTAAAGTTCCGTCAGCAGCACCACTATCCGGGAACTTCAAAAGATTGATAGGCGGGAAGCAATATGCAGCCTTTTCTTCCTTTTCAGATTGCTCGATTTCCTTTGCAACCTCCAGTGCAGAAGCTTCTGCGTCCTGCTTTGCAACCTTTTGCACCTTAACCTTCTTGGGCTTTTCGGGCTGAATTTCCGTTAAAATTTCACTGCTATCGCCGATCTCCAGTTCCGGCATGGTCTCGGGAACAGGTTCCAGATCCTTTACGATAGGAATGATCTGCTCATGTTGGACCACAGGTCCTGAAACAGCAGCTGCGGCCACCGGAGTTTCCACATCGTTGTCGATCTGCCGCATAAGGTCAGCCGCCTTCGCCTCGTTGCTCAGCTTCAAAGCTTCCGCCTCTTTTGCAGCCTCTTCGGCACGCTGACGCTGGATCTCTTTGTGCTCGATCCGTTTTGCGGCGATGTGATTCACAACAATAGCCGCAGGCTCCTGCTTAGGCTGTTTCTCCTCCTCTTCCCATTCAGCACGGGGGCGATCCTGAATTGCCCGGATAATGCTGGGAATGGTAATCTGCATACCGGCCAAAAGGGTCAAAATTGCAGTTATAACGAGAATGATATAAGGAATGACCGGTCCGCAGGCCCAAAGGAGCAGCATTGATACCAGGCCACAAATAACACCTCCGGTGCTGCCGGCAATACCGCCGTTATACAAATCGGCTAAAAGAGGAAATCCGCTTGCTAAATTTTGCGGATCAAGATGGATGTGAGCGATACAACCACAGCAAAGGACAAAACAGCATAAACAGATTGTACGCATCAATACAGGACGCTTACC
>JAZNZG010000074.1:0-5168 GCA_045594825.1 Faecousia sp.
CTTCGCAAATATGATGTTGCTCCCGTTGGTCGCAATGATGCGATGTTTGCCACAAAACATTAGGCGAAGCCGACATCATTAGCGTCAGCGGCATCATTAGTAAAACGACATCATTTGCCGAAGGCAAACATCATTCAAAAAGACCTCTTTTGTCCATTAGGCAAAAGAGGTCTTTTTGTTGGAGCGGGTGACGAGGCTCGAACTCGCTACCTCCACCTTGGCAAGGTGGCGCTCTACCGGATGAGCTACACCCGCGGAACAAGAGGTATTATAGCAGAAATTATGAATTTGTCAATACCTAATGACAAATTTTCATGATCTGCAGTACAACTTATTCTCCTGTGGGTTCCGTAGTTTCTTCCTCTTCAGTATTCTGCGTGGGCTCTGTATCCTCCGATGGCTCCGTTTCTTCAATTGGCGTTGTTTCATCCGTGGGAATCACTTCTTCTGCCGGTGTTGTTTCCTGCTGGGATGGTGAGGGATCCTCATGTGTTGTAGAGGAATCTTCGGGTCTTTCTGCCTCCGCATAAGCTGTGAAGTCCCAAACATATCCGGACATCTCATCGTCAGAAAGACGCAGTAATTTTCCTGCAGTATTGGACCGAAGCAGATCCACATGGTAATAGACTCCGTCCTCACAAATGAGATTCCACACCCACGGCTCACCGGAACGGGTTCCGGAAATCACTTGGCAATCCAGCCCTGCACCGGTACACATGGCTGCATAAACGGTTGCAAATGCCTTACTGTCACCCACACCGTGACGCAAAAGGCTGTATGCAGGCGTTATTGAGGTTTCCACTTCGTAATCATTACGCTCCATCAAAAAAGCATACATACGGGAGAATTTAACGCTCTCTTCTTCCTCGCCGCTGACATTCAGGTAAGCCGCACGGAAAACGGGCTGCACATAGCTTTGCATGATACGAAGTGTTTCGCGGTTTGTCTGGTATGTAAACACCAGTTCCAACACCCGAACTGTGCCGGCATTGGGATACACCGCGGCAGATACCTGTGGCATTTCCATGCAGACATCCGGATTGGCATCGGCATAGTCCTGGATTTTCTGTGTAATATCGATGTCTTTATAATCCTCCACATACACAACCACGCCGGATTTGCAATCATCCAAAGCTTCCGCAATAAACGACATTGCTTCATCCATGTCCTGTGCATGCTCGATACGCAGGATCTCGGACCGGGTTCTGTTATATGTAACGGTAACTGCAATTGCGGTTCTTCCGGTACTGGTACCGATCTCATAGTTGATGGTTTCCACCGCATAGGCACCGATGGGGTCGTGTTCCTGCAGATTGCGGGTCACTTTATCCATCATGCCTTCCAATTGGTCATACGCAATTCCGGTAACATAAATTACACAGTTTTCCGTTCCTTTGGCAATGTTCTCCTCCAGCACGGTCTGAAGCTCTGTTACATTGGAAACCTCCAACGAATCACGGGACTTTCCATCACTGTATTCCTCATGGGGTCTTACAGAAGAATAACTGCCGGACAGCCAGGAATCACAGCCTGTCAGAATGACAACAACCAATACAGCAAGTATAACTGATAAAAACTTTTTCATCCCGGCTCTCCTTCCTTTATAATTCATCCTTGTTGTATTTGGTAAATCCGTCACCAAGTACCTGATGGGCTTCCTGGACGATGACAAATGCCTCAGGATCAATCTCAATGACAATTTGTTTCATATCAGATATCTGCTGTCTTTTCACTGCGGTAAGAACCACCTTCGTTGGTGTCCGGCTATAACTGCCCTCACCATCCAGGAAGGTACTACCGCGTCCAAGCTCATCGCCCAGTCGTTTTGCAACTTCTTCGTGCTTTTTGGTAACGATCAATGCGACTTTGGAATAGTCAAAGCTGTAAATCACAGCATCCATCACCTTACCGGAAACAAAGAGGGCGATGCCACAATATAGTGCCTGATTCAAATTTTTAAAGACGATTGCCGTAAGCAACGCTACAATGGAATCAAAAACGATGTTGATCACACCGATTGGCACATAGCGAAATTTCTGTTTTAACAGGCGGACAATAATATCAGAACCGCCGGTAGAAAATCCGCAGGAAAATACGATTCCCAATCCCAGACCGCAAAGAACACCGCCATACAGTGAACCCATGACAGGTTCCGTTACCGGAGCAGGTATCAGGGCAAACAAATCAATAAACAAGGACAGCAAGATCATTCCCATCAAAGAGCCGAAGAAAAACCGCTTTCCTACCTTCACACCGCCAATAATAAACAGCGGCAAATTGATCAGTGCGGTAATCGTACCCACAGACCCCACATGAATGATCTCATGAATTATCATCGAAAGGCCGGTGATTCCGCCGGTGTTTAAATCATTCGGGAGCAAAAACAAACTGAAGCCGGCACTGAAAATAATACAGCCAACAGCTGTTTTGATTATATCCAAAATCCATTCATACTTTGCTTTCATCCCATTATCACCTTACATTTCAAAGCTGATTTGTTTTTCCGGGGAATCCTCTTCTTTCAGGATCGCTCCTGCCGTGGGCAATGTTCTGGTACGATAGCGGCTGACATTGACAATGCCGCTGTCTTCCACAGGCACCGCATGGCTCACTGCCGCCTTTTTCTTCAGGGATACCACACTGACACCGATGGTATTTCTGGTGGTCTTGGGCAGAAGCTGGGCCGTAGAGAAGACAGCTGCTCTGCCGTCGGTGGTAAATACCGCAATCTGGCTATCCTCTTCCAGTGCCAGGGCCGCTTTTAACGGACTCTTGTCAGAATATGCACCCGTCAGCTTACGGCGGTTGGTTTTGGTTTCGTAGGCATTCAAAGGAACTTTGGCCGCCTTACCGTTTTCAAAGAGGAACAGCATGTGACCCTTATACGCACCGGGGAACACCACATGAAGCACATGCTCATCCTGTTCCATGCCCAACTTTTGCGGCAGATAATCACCCAAAAGGGATGCCTTTCCATCTTCAAAGTCAGAAAGACGGGACTTATAGCACTGACAGTGGTCGGTGAATACCAGGATCTCCGCCCTGTTTGTAGTCTCTCTTGAAAACGCCAGACTATCCCCTTCCTTGAACTTTTGCTCACCGGACATACGCAGGCTTGCCTGGGTGATCTTTTTCATGTAACCCTCACGGGACACGAATACGGTCACAGGGTAATCAGGAATCTCTTCAGCCTCTTCCTCCGGTTCTGCGGTATCGATCTGATATAGGATCTCTGTCTTTCTGGGCTGACCGTATTTTTCGGCAACCTTTTTCAGTTCGGAGATGATCAGGTTCTTCAGCTTTCTGCCGCTGTTCAAAATACCGCGAAGCTCCTCGATCTCCTTCTCCAGGTCGCCAATTGCTTTGGTCTGCTTCAGGATGTATTCCTTGTTGATGTTCCGCAGCTTGATCTCTGCCACGAAATTGGCCTGGATCTCATCAATGCCGAAGCCGATCATCAGGTTGGGAACGACTTCGCTTTCCAGCTCCGTCTCACGGATAATGGCAATAGCCTTGTCAATATCCAGCAAAATCCGTTCCAGACCCTTCAACAGGTGCAGGCGATCTTCCTTTTTTTGGATCTGGAAAAACAGGCGGCGTTTAACACAGTCTGTTCTCCAGGCAGTCCACTCCTCAAGTATCTCCGCCACACCCATCACTCTGGGCATGCCGGCGATCAAAATGTTGAAATTACAGGCAAAGCTGTCCTGCAGAGGGGTCAGCCGGTACAGCTTCTGCATTAGCTTGTCCGGTTCCACGCCACGCTTTAGATCAATGGTCAGCTTCAGACCACCCAGGTCTGTTTCGTCACGCATGTCGGCGATCTCTTTGATCTTACCAGCCTTGATCAGCTCCGCCACCTTGTCCATGATCACTTCGCTGGTGGTGGAATATGGAATCTCATAAATCTCAATGAGATTGCCGCTCTTCTCGTACCGCCACTTGGCACGGAGCTTAAAGCTGCCGCGGCCTGTGGAATAGATCTCACGGGTAGTCGCTTCATCAAACAAAAGCTGGCCGCCGGTAGAGAAATCCGGTCCGGGCAACGTCTCCAGCACATCGTGGTAAGGATCATTCATCAAGGCGATGGCCGTATTGCAGACCTCCGCCAAATTGAAAGAGCATATGTTGCTGGCCATGCCCACGGCAATGCCCTGGTTTGCGGACACCAGCACATTGGGGAATGTGGTAGGCAGCAGACTGGGTTCTTTCATAGTGGCGTCATAGTTATCCACCATATCCACGGTATCAAAATCAATATCCCGGAACAGTTCCTGGCAGAAGCTGTCCAGCTTTGCCTCTGTATAACGGGAAGCTGCGTATGCCATATCACGGGAATAGACCTTGCCGAAGTTACCCTTGGAATCCACAAAAGGATGCAAAAGTGTCTCGTTGCCCTTGGCAAGTCGTACCATGGTTTCATAAATAGCCGCATCGCCATGGGGATTCAGCCGCATGGTTTGACCTACGATGTTGGCGGATTTTGTTCTGCCGCCAGTCAGCAAACCCATCTTGTACATGGTGTACAGCAGTTTACGGTGGCTGGGCTTAAATCCATCGATTTCCGGGATCGCACGGGATACGATAACGGACATGGCATAAGGCATGTAGTTGATCTCCAAAGTTTCGGAGATGCCCTGCTCTGTGGTGGAGCCCACCAAGCCGACTACGCCATCGGTGTTTATTTTCTTTTTATTCTGTTCCGGTTCTTTCTTCTTACGTGCCATTTAGGAACCTCTTTATCAGGAAATATCAGCCAGTTCCAAATATCTGGAACCGTTTTCGGCAATAAAGTTTTTACGCTCTGCAAGGCTGTCACCCAGAAGTACATCGAAATAGTAGGCGGTGCGTTCAGCATCTTCGGGAACGACTTTGATCAAGCGGCGGGTCTGGGGATTCATGGTGGTCATCCACATCATTTCCGGATCATTTTCGCCAAGGCCCTTGGAACGCTGGATGGTAACCTTTTTACCCTCCAGTTCTTTCAGGATCATCACCTTTTCCTGCTCGTTATAGGCAAACCAGGTCTTGTCCTTATAATTGATCTCAAACAAAGGAGATTCTGCAATATAAACATATCCGTCCCGGATCAAGGTGGGACACAGGCGATAAAGCATAGTCAAAATAAGGGTACGGATCTGGAAGCCGTCCACATCGGCGTCGGTACA
>JAZNZG010000075.1:0-2895 GCA_045594825.1 Faecousia sp.
CCTGTGCTCACCCTCAGCAATATCGCTTCCTCCGGCAAGATCAAAATCAGTTGGGAGGCAGTGGACGGTGCGGTGAAGTATCAGGTCTACCGCTCCACCGACAAAGAGAACTGGACAAAGCTGATCACCACCACCGGCACCAGCGTGACCAACACCTCTGCCGTTGCAGGAACACTGTACTACTACAAGGTCAAGGCCATCGCTTCCAACAGTGCCGCTGACTCGGCCTTCTCCACGGGGAAGAGCAGACGCTGTGATCTGCCCCGCCCTGTGATCACCCTCAGTAACATCGCTTCCTCCGGCAAGATCAAAATCAGTTGGGAGGCAGTGGACGGTGCGGTGAAGTATCAGGTCTACCGCTCCACCGACAACCAGAACTGGACAAGGCTGATCACCACCACCGGTACCAGCGTGACCAATACCTCTGCCGTTGCAGGAACGCTGTATTACTATAAGGTCATGGCCATTGCCTCCAACAGTGCGGCAAATTCTGCCTTCTCGGTAGTAAACACCCGAACTTGTGACTTGCCCCGTCCGGCTCTGACGGTAACGCTAAGCAGTCAGAATAAGCCGTATTTGGCCTGGA
This sequence comes from Faecousia sp., assembly GCA_045594825.1. Lineage (GTDB taxonomy): Bacteria > Bacillota > Clostridia > Oscillospirales > Oscillospiraceae > Faecousia. The sequence goes on from JAZNZG010000075.1 coordinate 587, forward strand.
CCAAGATCGGCGGTGCGGTGAAGTATGAGGTCTACTACTCAACAGACAACCAAAACTTTACAAGGCTGATCACCACCACCGGTACCAAGCTGAACCATGCCAGTGCTTCGTCCGGAATGACTTACTATTACAAAGTCCGGGCGATCGGGTCTGTTACCAGTGCAAACTCTGCATATTCTACTGTAAATTACATCACAGCCCAATAAATGCAGTCAGCCGCCTCCATCACGGAGGCGGCTGTATTTTTATAAGCTTGTTAATTCAAAGCGTTTTGCATCAGGGCGTTATACATATCCTCCGTCAGGTCGCAATCGTAGAACAGCTTATAGTAGGCGGTGACTTCTTCCTGCAGGTCGTATTCCACGTACTCCGGGTACAGCAGAGCACCCAGCCACAGCATACCCAGGTAACGCTGCACCGACGGGGGAGAGGACAGCCAGCCATAGGGACCGCAGGGGGTCTGATAGTAATTGCCCCTTGAAACGGCTGAAACATTCTGCCACTGGGCATCTCCGGCAATATCGGCATAGCAGCTGTCGGGAGCAAAGATGATCACTTCCGGATCCCACAGAAGGATCTGCTCCAGGTCCACCTCGTTGCCGGCACCGCTGGAGACCACTTCCCCCAAAACAGCCAGGTTATCAGCCATCATGTTGACGGTCTCGGCGTGGAAGGAGCCCTGGGCGATGACATTGACACCCTTGTCGCCCAGACAGTACAGCAAAGGCTTTCTTGCACCGTCTGCATCCACCTTTGCCATCATGGCCTGTGTTCTCGTGTAAGTGTTTTCGCACCAGGCAGCCAAAGCTTCTGCCTTTTCCTCACGGCCGAGAAGCTGACCCAAAGTGCGGTAGGCATCCGCGGCTGTGGCTACGGTGGCATCGATGTGCAGGAAGGGGATGCCTGTCTGCTGTGTCAGAGCATCCATGTCTGCTCCAATGGTACCCTTAGGTTCGCCGATGTCGATGACCACATCCGGATCGGCTGCCAGCAGGGCTTCCAGGTCCATTTCACCCTTGCCGCCGTAAAGCTGGCCGATCTCGGTCATCTCATAAAGGTAGGCGGGCAGATAGATGGCGGCGTCTTCGGCGTAGGCGTTGCTGACACCCACCAGCATATCACCTGCAAGGGGCAGGATATACACCTGAGAAAGCGGGCCGGAAATGGCGATCTTGGTCACCTCTTGGGGAATGGTGACGGTACGGCCTGTGGAGTCGGTAAACGCCCGGGTGTTTTGGGGCGTGGCTGCGGTTTTGCCGCAACCGCACAGCAGTAAAACAAGGACCAGGATCACACAGATTCCCTTTTTCATACAACTTCCTCCTTCACAATGTTTCGAGGAATACAAACGCGGGCTTTGTCTTCATACAGGCTCACAACATCCACCTGGGTATGGTAAAGAGCCTGCATGGTTTCTTTGGTCAGCACCTCCTCCGGCTTGCCCTGGGCGAGGATCCGGCCGTTTTGAATGGCCAGGATCCGGTGGGAGAACATATAGCTTTGCTCCGGATGATGGGTGGTCTGAATGACGGTGTACCCCTCCTGTGCCAGGCTTCGTGCCTGTTCCAGCACCAAAAGCTGATTGCCGAAGTCCAGGTTGGCGGTAGGCTCGTCCAGCATGAGGATGGGAGCCTTCTGCACCAGGGCACGGGCGATCAGCACCAGCTGCTGCTCGCCGCCGGACAGGCGGTGGAAGCACCGCTCCCGCAGGTGGGGGATCCCCACCTTTTCCAGGGCCCACAGGCAGCTTTCCATATCCGCCCTGCCGGGGCTGCGAAAGGTGGAAAGACCGCTGGTCCTGCCCATCAGTACGATGTCAAATACACTGTAATTGAAGACGGGATGGCTGGACTGGGGAATATAGGCGATATGTCTGGCAAGCTCCCGGACGGAAAGACGCCGGGTATCCATCCCCTCTACGGTAACTGTGCCGGTATAGCCGGACAACAGACCCAGCACACACCGGAACAGGGTGCTTTTACCCACACCGTTGGGACCCAAGATGGAGAGGAACTCACCTTTTTCCACCTTGAAGCTGATGTCGTGGAGTACATGGTGGTCGCCGTAAGAGAAGTTCAGATTTTTTACTTCAATGCTCATAGTGATCCCCCTTTCCGGTAATCAGCCACAGGAAGAAGGGTGCCCCGATGAAGGCGGTTAGGATGCCGATGGGGATACCGGCGGTGGTGACATTACGGGAAACATTGTCCACCACCAGCAGGAAGATACCGCCGCCCAGCATGGAGGCGGGCATAAGATAGCGGTAGTCTGAGCCCACCAGCCGCCGCATCATGTGGGGGATCACAAGA
>JAZNZG010000076.1:0-2120 GCA_045594825.1 Faecousia sp.
GTCTCCTTTTTGAACTTGCTCAGATCCAGCACAAACTCATGCATACAGATCCGGTCAAAGGCAGGTTCAAATGTGCCCTTGATCTTCTCCTGCAGGTAGTTGGCATTCAGTACGGCATTCTTTGCTGCTTCGGGAATACCCTCCTTACCCAAAGTCAGGATGTAGGTCAAAGCCTTGACCACCACCAGGAAGTTGCCTGCAAAGGACTTGACCTGAATATGGCCGGGCTCCTCCATTGCTGCGGACTTGGGAAGATAGGGGGCCAGATGGGCCTTACAGCCAACAGCACCTGCACCGGGACCACCGCCGCCGTGAGGCGTTGCGAAGGTCTTGTGCAGATTCAGATGGATGCAGTCAAAGCCCATATCACCGGGGCGGACAACGCCCATAACGGCATTCAGGTTGGCTCCGTCATAATAACACAGGCCGCCGGCCTCATGTACCAGCCGGGTGATCTCCAAAATGTTCTCGTCGAAAATGCCCACGGTGTTGGGGTTGGTCAGCATCAGACCTGCGGTATCTTCTCCCAAAGCAGCCTTCAATGCTTCCAGGTCTACGCAGCCGTTGGGGGCAGATGCAATATTGACAATGGTATAGCCGCACATGGCAGCGGTTGCGGGGTTAGTGCCGTGGGCAGAGTCGGGCACGATGATCTTGGTCCTTTTCCTGTCGCCACGGGTCTCATGGTATTGCTTGATGAGCAATACACCGGTAAATTCGCCATGGGCACCGGCTGCAGGCTGGAAGGTCATATCGTCCATACCGGTGATCTCGCACAGCAGATCCCGGGCAGTATCCAGCACGTCGCAGCAGCCCTCTACGGTATGCCGGGGAGCCAGAGGATGGACACCGGTAAAGCCCGGCAGTGCTGCCATTTCTTCATCGATACGGGGATTGTACTTCATGGTACAGGAGCCCAAAGGATAAAAGCCGGAGTTAACACCGTGGACACGCTTGTTCAGTTCTGTGTAATGGCGGCTCAGGTCGGTCTCGCTGATCTCGGGCAGCTTAGGAGGGGTTTTACGCACCAGTGCTGCAGGCATGGGGATTTCTTCCACATCGCACGCAGGCAGGTACTGCATACCACGGCCGGGAACGCTTTTTTCAAAAATCAGTTTCATACCCCCAGCACCTCCCTGACAACGGTCACAGCCTTATCCAACTGTGCCTTGGAAACCTTCTCGGTGGCACACCACAGAAGCCCGCCCGCAACAGGCAAGCCGCCCAGGATGTCTGCATTTTCCAAGGCTATCAGAACTTGCTCTGCCTTGGGCATAACCGTAACGAATTCATGGAAGTAGTCGCCGGAATACGCCATGGAAACACCGGGCAGCTTGCACAGCTCTTCGGCCAGATAATGAGCCTTGGCCATGGAGGATCCGGCAGCCTGGGCAAGACCCTTGTGACCCATTGCAGACATATAAAGACCTGCGGTCATGGCACAAAGAGCCTGGTTGGAACAAATATTGGAGGATGCCTTTTCACGGCGTATATGCTGCTCACGAGCCTGGAGGGACAGAACGAAGGCACGCTCACCCTTAGCGTCCACAGTCTGGCCAACAATACGGCCAGGCAGTTTTCGCATCAGCTTTGTGGTGGTGGCCATGTAGCCCAGGTACGGTCCGCCGTAGCTCAAAGGCATGCCCAAGGGCTGTGCCTCGCCCACAGCGATGTCTGCACCCATATCCCGGGGGGACTTCATGATGCCCAAAGCAATGGGATTGCAGCCAAGGATGTACAAGGAGCCATTTTCATGGACAGCCCGGCCAATGGCCTCAGCATTCTCAAACAAACCGTAGAAGTTGGGCTGCTGAACATAAACAGAGGCAACCTCTCCGTTTAACAGGCTCTTCAGTGCATCCATATCCGTCTTGCCGTCCTTGACAGGGACTATCACCATCTCGTCGCCAGTGCCGTAGCAGTAGGTGCGGATGGTGTTGATGGTATCGGGATGGGCAGCACCGGAAACCAGAGTCAGACGGCGTTTCCGGTCACGGCACATGGCAACGGCTTCCGCCGCAGCGGTGGCACCGTCGTAAACAGAGGCATTGGATACATCCATACCGGTCAGCTCGCAGATGTCGGTCTGATACTCAAAAATAGACTGCAGGATTCCCTGG
>JAZNZG010000077.1:0-4084 GCA_045594825.1 Faecousia sp.
GCTGCGATGGTTTCCATGTAGGAATGTCCGCAGTCACAGGTATAGGTGATGCTGCCGTTTTCGGTACAGGTGGGCTCTACGGTCACTGCATTGTAATCGTGGCCCAGAGCTGCTACTTCATCTGCAACATAGCTGTCGCCGCAGTCACAGGTATAGGTGGTGTAACCGGCGTTCTCACAGTCAGGAGCGGTAACAACAGCCTGGTAGCTGTGGCCCAGGGCTGCGATGGTCTCGGAGTAAGTCTCGTCACAGCCGGAGCAGGCGTAAGTTACGGAGCCGTCGGTGGTGCAGGTGGCATCCACTGTGGCGGAAACTGCCCACTGGTGGGTATGGCCTGCGAACAGACGGTCCATGGTGTAAGAGGCAGTGGCACTGCCGCTGGTGTTGTAACGGGTAATGGAAACGGTGTCGTCATTGATAACGACCATGGAGGCGTAGCCGTTTTTGATATAACCGGCGTTCATGTAAGTAAAGTTGATGGTGCCGGTGCTGCCGCCCTGGGGTGTCAGGGAGCCGCCGCGGCTTACAAAGTAAACGCTGGTATCAGCGGAGCTTTCACCGGTGTGGTTATGGCCCCACAGGTAAACAATGTCGTGGTTTTCGCCGGCCTGGTTCAGAGCGTTCATCCAGGTTGCACCGCCGGCGTTGTCGTTACGACGCTTATGAATGGGCATATGGCACATCACGAAGATGACCTTGGATGCATCGGCACCCTCAGCCCAACTGACAAAGTTTGCACTGGCAGTAGCTGCATTGGAGCTGGACTGCATATCGTTCTGGTCAACAGCGTAAACATAGTAGTCCTGACCCTCGTAGACCTCACCGGTACGGGCAAAGGCGTAGGGGTTGGAGCTGTCTTCGGACACGTTGGGATCGTGAGCCGCATAGGTGTAGAAGGTCTGTACACCGGGGTAGACTGTCTGGATCTCAGCAGTGATGGAAGCCAGAGATCCGCTGTTGGTGTTGTTCACATGGTCGCCGCCCAAAACCACAAGACCGGGCTCGTAGGCAAGGGCACTCAGCAAAGATTTCAGCTTGGAAGATTCTTCATGTCGGTCGGTAGCAAAGAAAATGGTGTCCTCAATTCTGCTGGTGTCGGCTGCCAGGGTGGTAAAGGGCAGCATGGTCATCATCAGCACCAGCACGAGCATCAACGCAAACACTCGATTAAGGGCTTTCGCTTTCATGTTTGTTCCTCCTAATTTTTGTTCTTTTTTGTTTCTCTTTCGTCATATTTGTTAATTGATAACACTGTTAACAAATATCTATTATTATATATAGCATGCCATATTATGTCAACATATGGAAGCACTGGTAATTTACACAAAGTTAATGGTGTTAACATTGTCAGTTTTGTAGAATTTTGTAATTTATTGTAATTGATGTTGACATCTTTTGTTTCTTTCCTTATACTAGTTAATACTGCTAACTTTTTACAGAAAACGAGGTGATAGACATGTCCGAAAGCTCCGGCAAGCTGCGGGAAGCTTTGATCCTGGCAGGCATTGACGAAATCAACCAATATGGCATCGCAGGCTTTTCCATGCGTCGCGTGTCTACCGCCTGCGGCGTTTCCTGTGCTGCCCCCTACCGGCATTTTAAGGATAAGAATGAACTGATCGCTGCCATCATCGACTATGTCAACGATCAGTGGGCCCAGCGGCAGGACGAGTTTATCGCCCAGTGCGGCGATTCTCTCCGGGAGAAGATCGTTTCGGTTTGCGTCAATTACATCCGCTTTCTTATGGAAAAGCCCTTCTACCGTTCGGTGCTGATGCTGAAGAACGAGGAGTTCGACAACCTCTACCACAAAAAACGCACCCAGTTCGGCAGTCTTGCCCAGGATCTGGAGGCCTCTTTGTTTGCCGCCTCCGGTCTGACCAAGGAAGTTTGGAACAGAAAACTCCTGGCGATCCGTTCTTTGATCTTCGGTGCGGTGTTCCTTTTTGACGCCGGAGAGTTCGCGTACAATGAAACCAACATGGAGTATATCCGCTACACCATCGACCGGGAATTTGACATCCTGTAAAACAGCATCACGGCAAGCCTTAGGCCTTGCCGTGATTTTTTAACATATTTTTGGGGGTTATCCGTAATAATAAACAGGAAATTTAAAATGTCGAATTTTGTTGCAATGTGTCCCTGCTTGCAGTAAAATAGCCTAAAATATTGTATATAGGGCGAGTTATATGAAAACATACAAAAATTTTTCTGCACCGGTTGCCATTGCATGGCTCCTGGCGATTTCTGTCCTGGCAGGCGGATGCAGTCTTCCGGAGCTCCCGTTTTGTACCGAAAGCACGGAAAGCACAGAAAGCACAACCCCCACAATCTCCACGGAGCCCACAGAGGCACCTGTACCGGTGGAGACAGAGCCTCCCCATCAATGGGAAACAGGCTATATTGCCACCTTAAATACCGAGGCTGCATATTTTGGTGAAGACGGCACACCCTTGGGTGCCTTCCTGCGGGGAACGCGGGTGGAATACGAGATCACGCCCCAGGGGCTTCTGTCGATCAATTTGGGCGATTCCATCGCATACCTGCAAGAGGGGGCATCTGTGGTGGCCGACCCCGCAGACATCATCCCTGAGCACACCTTGCATGTGCGGACTGCAGTAAACTTAAGAGATTCCCAAGGCAAGCTTCTTGCGGCTTTTGCAGGCAAGGGTGCAGCTGTTACCGTAACCGGCTATGATTATCTGTATGAAGACGGCCAGGTGCACATGTACCGGGTAAGCTTTGACGGTGAGGAAGGCTATATTATGCCCTGGTATCTTGCCGAACAGGAAGAAGATGCCCTTGCCAATTACGATGACGGAAACTACGCCATCCACGCAGGCCGGGAAAATGTTTACGGCGGCGGCGGTGCTGCCGACCTGGATTACTACCCACGGGAAAAGGGTCCTATCGAAGGCAACGAAATGCCCGCGGAAGTCCGTGACCTTAAAATTGGAAGCTGGCGTATCGATGAGGTGGACGCCTACCTTGAGATCGCCGACAACAGCGGCATCAACGCCTTTGTTGTGGATATTACCGACGGCAGTGCCATCGGCTACGCCGCCGATGTGATGCATCAGTATTGCCCCTCCGGAGCAGCAGCGGCACACAACACCGTCCAGGAATATCAGGCAGCGATACAGAAGCTTAAGGACGCAGGCTACTACGTCATCGGACGCATCACCACCTTTAACGACTCCCGTTTTGTGAAAGACCATCCGGAATATGCCATAGCCAGCACAGACGGTACGCCCCTCAAGCTTTCCGGGGAATACTGGCCCTCTCCCTTCAGCAGAGCAGCCTGGCAGTATAAGGTGGATCTTGCCGTTGAGGCGGTGGAGCTGATGGGCTTTAACGAGATCCAGTTTGACTATGTCCGTTTTCCCGACAGCTCCTGGCGATACGAAAAAGCCGGAACCATCGACTTCCGCAACGCCTACGGTGAGACAAAGGCCCAGGCGGTGCAACGCTTTTTGATGTATGCCACAGATATCCTCCACCAGCACGGAGCATATGTCAGTGCCGATGTATACGGCGAAAGTGCTTATACCTATGTAACGGCCTACGGACAGTATTGGGCCGCCATCAGCAATGTTGTGGATGTGATCAGCGGCATGCCCTATCCCGACCACTTCAGTGCATCAGGGACATGGCTCCCCTGGGAGCATCCCTATGACACCCTTCACAGCTGGGGAAAGAGTGTCATGCGTCGCCAAAGCGAGACCGCTACACCTGCCACGGTACGCACCTGGATACAGGCCTATAACGCCATCCGCGAGCCCTACAACAGCTACGGACCCACCGAGGTCTCTGCACAGATCAAAGCCTTGCGGGATGCCGGCTGCACCGGCGGATATATGACCTGGAACGCCGCCTGCTCCATTGAAAAATATACCCGGCTGATGCCGGCTTTTGACCCACCGGAGGAATCATAACACGACGGCCGTAACGAAACCCGCTGTCATAACCAAAAAGAAAACCCCCATCCGGATGGATGGGGTTTCTTTCTGGCTCGTAGCACCGAAAAAGATATCAAGGTTGCAACGAATCAACAAATTTTAATTTACACTTTTCTATATTCAAA
>JAZNZG010000078.1:0-9838 GCA_045594825.1 Faecousia sp.
ACAAGCCACACACGTACCGGAAGCCCCGGCTGGGCGGCCGTCCAGCAACATTTGTGAGGGGTTCGGCACTTCAATAAGGCCACATTCAACCATTTCAAACACACCGATCTCATTGGTGGAGCCAAAACGGTTTTTGGCGGCACGCAAAAGTCGATAATTGGAATGCGGATCACCTTCAAAGTAGAGGACACAATCCACCATATGTTCCAACACTTTGGGACCGGCAATCGCACCATCTTTATTGATATGACCAACCACAAAAACAGCAATACCCTGTGATTTGGAAAGCTGCATCATAGCCATGGTGCAGTCTTTTACTTGAGAAATGCTTCCGGGCGAAGATTCATTCAGTTCGTTATACATGGTTTGAATGGAATCAACGATCAAAATATCCGGGTGTAATGCTTCGACTGCTTCAAGAATGTCAGACAACCGCGTCTCGGAAAGCACAAAAAGACCTTCCGGAGATACTCCAAGTCGCTCTGCTCTCAGTTTTAATTGCTTTTCGCTTTCCTCACCGGATACATATAAAACCGTTCTGCCCTCACACAGACTGTTACAGATCTGAAGGAGCAAGGTGGATTTACCGATACCGGGGGCACCACCTACAAGGATCAGAGAGCCTGTCACAGCACCGCCGCCCAGCACACGATCAAGTTCACCAATACCGGTAGAAAAACGGATCTCTTGGTCTGTTTGAACCTCATGCAGTCGTTGAGGCGTTCGACTGTTACCGACAGGAGCGGATTTCGCTCTTCCGGCGGCAGCAGGCTTTTCTATATGCTCGATTAAAGTATTCCATTCACCGCAAGCAGGACATTTTCCCTGCCATTTCGGGGTTTCGTTACCGCAGGCAGTACAGTAAAATACGGTTTTCGTCTTAGCCATGGCACTTCTCCTCATACACCTATTTGCTTTTTTAATATTATATCAATCATTTGTTTGACAGTCAAGAAGCAAGATAGCCGCTAAGTGTGGATGCAATCACGCAGCAAAGTTTTCTTTGATATTCGTCATTTCGAAGTTGTGCCTCTTCTGCCGGATTTGACAAAAACCCGCACTCAACCAAAATCCCGGTACAATCGATATGCTGCATCAAATATATGCCATCTGCCTTTTTAATGGTCCGATTACTGTTCTTATTTACAGACCGGATTAAATTTGCTTGCAACTGTTCAGCCAACTCTTTACTGTTACCGGTTGGAGCGTAAAAAACCTGTGCCCCACTGTATCGGCTGTTACTGAACGTGTTTTGATGAATGCTCAAAAGGATGGCCTCTTCCCTATCGTTGACAATCCGCACCCGCTCCTTAAGATCAGATGCTTTGATTTCTGCAATTGAATTCCCTGAAGCATGTATGGAAGTGTCCGTAGTGCGTATCATCACCGTGTTTATTCCCAGCAGATGCATCAAATCATTCAATTTTAAAGCGATTTCGAGGTTCAGTTTGCTTTCAAGGACACCGGTGCATGATGTTGCACCACCATCGATCCCACCATGCCCTGCATCTATGATTACCGTCGTCCTTTCCTTGACAGGGGCATTTTCAGATAATACCGTAACCGCTTTATTTCCATAGACGGCAATTCCAATGAATGCACATAAAACAAGGATATATACAGGAATCAGCGTCAAATACTTTTTTATTTGCTTCATATACAACACCTCATAATACAGTATGCAAATTAGGATTACAGATGAACAATGCAGCATGAGGTTGCATAGTATGAGCCGGAACGACAGTTCCAAATAATTTATGACAGGAGGTATATGCGTTGCAACAAAAAAGACAATGCAGCCGGTGCGGACTTGGTAAACTTCCTGCAGCTGCTCCCCTTGCAAACCCATATGTTCCATTTCAGTTAGAAGATCCATCAATGTATGAGCCGAGAAAGGCTTTGGTACGAGGCACTCTATATCAAGGATTGGATCTGCCATTTAAAGGAATGGTAAATAAAAACGAAAAGCCTTCCACACCACTTACAGACTTGCAGGCAGTTGCCTTTGTTATACAAGATCTTGCTCTCTACCTGGACACCCACAGGAATGACAAGGAAGCTCTTGCGATGTACCGGAAATTCCAAATGATGCACGAAAAGATGAAAAAGCAGTATGAAGCGAAGTATGGTCCACTGAACCATATGTCCCACACAGAGGGCGAATATCGCTGGCTGGATGATCCTTGGCCCTGGGAATATGCCAAAAATCGGGAGGTATAAGTATGTTTATATATGAAAAGAAACTGCAGTATCCCGTAAAAATCGATCGTCCCAACCCAAAGCTGGCATCTGTGATCATCTCTCAGTATGGCGGACCGGATGGTGAGTTAGGTGCATCCTTACGGTATTTATCCCAGCGTTACTCCATGCCTTTTGATGAACTGAAGGGTCTTTTAACAGATATTGGGGTAGAAGAATTAGGACATCTGGAAATGGTCGGTGCCATCATCCATCAGTTGACACGGAATCTGAAGGATTCCCAAATTCAGGATTCAGCTTTTGCACAATATTTTGTCGATCATACTACAGGTGTTTATCCCGCATTTGCTTCCGGCACACCATGGACAGCCGCTACTATTGCGGTTAAGGGCGATCCAATTGCTGACTTGACAGAAGACTTAGCTGCAGAGCAAAAAGCCCGTGTTACCTATGATAACATTCTGCGGTTAAGTGATGATCCAGATGTAAACAATGTCATTAAATTCCTGCGGCAACGGGAGATCAATCACTTCCAGCGTTTTGGTGAAGCATTGCAGCTTTTGCGTGAAAAGCTCAACCAAAAGAATGTCTATTGCATGAATCCAGCCATCGATATGTAAAATAAGACCGGCACCTGTTAGGTGCCGGTAAATTACATATATCTTCTTTTGATCTCAGCTAAAATATCGTTATCTGCCGGGCAGAAAGAATAATTATCTATCTCATCCGGTCTCACCCAACACATGGCATTATGCTCCAATAGTTTAGGCTCGCCATCAACGATCTCTGCATTGAACAGGATAAGCCGTACCGTAATGTCAGGATACGCATGCAAAACTTCCGTCACAACATCTTTTACAGCAACTGTTACATCCAGTTCTTCCCTGCATTCCCGGATCAGAGCGTCTTCTCTCCTCTCCCCTGCCTCCACCTTTCCGCCAACAAATTCCCATAACATGCCGCGGGCTTTGTGTGGCGGACGCTGACAAGCCAAAAAACGACCATCCTGCCATATAAGAGCCGCAACTACTTCTGTAATCTTCATAGTATTACACTCTGCGGTTGACCAACCGGTTTGCAAGCTCTGTCATAAATTCCGTATCCTGGAAAGCACGCAGTGCCGAAACTGCCTTATCGGTATGTTCATTAACCATCCGATCACAGGCGTCAAGTCCATACAGTTGAACAAAGGTGTTTTTAACAGCATCTGCACCAGTGGCTTTTCCAAGTTCCTCAGCACTGCCGATTACATCCAGCATATCGTCACGAATCTGGAATGCAAGACCCAAATTGTCTGCAAATGTTGTTGCTACATGCAATTGCTCTTCACTGCCGCCTGCGGCCAGTACGCCTAATTTGCATGCAGCACGGATCAACGCACCTGTCTTTCTGATCTGTATATCCAGCACTTCCTGCTGTGTGCACTGACGCTGCTCACTCTGCGTATCCAAAACCTGGCCGCCAACCATACCGACCTCGCCTGCACATTCAGCTAAAATCTCAACAGCCTTGATGCGAGTCTCGGCAGAATATTCTGCCTTTGCTATTGCAGAAAACGCGGCCGTCAGCAAAGCATCTCCGGCAAGAACAGCCGTTGCTTCGCCGTACATCTTATGATTTGTCGGTTTTCCACGACGATAATCATCATTATCCATACAAGGAAGATCATCATGGATAAGGCTGTAAGTATGCACCATTTCCACAGCAGCGGCAAAAGGGAGTGCCTTCTTCCAGTCACCACCACACATACGGCAGAAATCAAGGACAAATACAGGTCTTAATCTTTTGCCGCCTGCCAGAAGGCTGTACCGCATAGCATCAAACAGTACCTGCTGCGGTTCATTAGGATAGATAAAGTACTCACGAGACAGATGTTCTTCAATATGCTGCAAATATGCAGCATTGCGGTCGTTAAAGTTCATAAGGAAATGCCTCCTCAACAGGTCTTCCATCAGCTCCTGCAACGATCTTATTAACCTGCAGCTCTGCCTCATCCAAAAGCCTTCCACAGCTTCTGACGAGCTCTGTGCCCTCCTGGAACAATTTAAGCGACTCTTCCAGTGCTACATCGCCCCGCTCCATTGCGCGCACGATCTGCTCTAACCTGTGCATATTTTCTTCAAAGGTCTTGTTATCCTGATTCATAGAACATTCTCCTTTGCGTCTGTGACAGTAGCATCTATAATGCCATCATTCACATGAATATGGATCGCATCACCGGCTGACACCTGCTTTGCAGACCGTATCACTTCCTTGCCCTCTTTCAACGCCATAGAGTAACCTCTTGTTAAAACCTTTAACGGGCTCATGGCATCCAGTTTGGCGGTGCAGGCAATAAACCGCTGTTTTTGGCAGTGCACAATCTGATTCTCAGCCGACTGAACGCGACTCTCAAGAAGCTGTAAGGCCTTGCGTTTTTGCTCAATATATCCTAAAGGACTTTGAAGTGCCGGGCTGCCGGACAGCACTTCAAGGTGCCGCCGTGCAGCCTTGAGATGCCTTTGCAGGGCATTTACCATAGAAGCTGACACATTATCCAGGGACTGTCTAAGTGCGTCCTGATCCGGCACAGCAAGCTCTGCCGCATTGGAAGGGGTTGCTGCACGAAGATCAGCCACATAATCAGAAATAGTTACATCCGGCTCGTGTCCCACGGCAGAAATAACAGGAATCCGTGAATCATATATAGCTCTAGCGACATGCTCATCATTGAAAGCCCAAAGGTCCTCAATGGAGCCACCTCCCCTGCCGACGATCAGCAGGTCAGCAAGTTCATAGTAATTTGCATAAGTGATGGCTGCAGCAATTTCAGCGGGTGCCTCTGCACCCTGTACACGCACAGGAAACAGCCGAACGCGGGTAAGCGGATACCGTTTCCGCAGAATACGCAGCATATCATGAACCGCAGCTCCTGCAGAGCTGGTAATGATACCTATGGTACCCGGATAAACTGGAAGCTGCTTTTTATGGGCTGGATCAAATAATCCCTGTGAAGCAAGCTTTGCCTTCAGCTGCTCAAAAGCGGCATTCAGGTCTCCTGCTCCGTCAAGCACCATATTACTGCAATAAAGCTGATACGCTCCATCTCTTGGATAGACAGAAATTTTACCGACTGCAACGACTTTCATGCCGTTCTCTGGGCGAAACTTCAACCGTACTGCACTGGAACGGAATATAACACATTTCAGGGCCGCTCCCTCATCCTTTAGGGTAAAATAATGATGCCCGGACGGATAAACCTTATAATTGCTGATCTCACCGCACACAGCTACACCCGCAAGAAGGACGTCAGCGTCCATCATAGTGCGGATATATTCATTTATCTGCGTGATGGACAGAACCTTTTGGGACATATTATCTCTCCTGCATACGATAAGTCAAAACAGCAACGCCCATGGCGTTGTCTGTGGAAAACTCCGGTTTTGCAAATATTGGATCAAGATGGGCCAACCGATTGCGAAGCATTGAATTGGAAGCAACTCCACCGGAAAATACTACCGGCAGACCGGGATATGCTTTCAATGCATTTGTTGTTGCAGCGGCCACCGCATGACAAACACTTCCCAATGCATAGGCAGCTGTATCTGCAGCATGACCGCATTTATCAAAATACTGCTGCACTTTATTTTGCACGCCCGACAAGGAAAAAGTAAGATCAGAGCATTTAACTTTAAATAGATCCTGCTTTTCAGAATCCCGGCTCAGAAGATCCAAATGCTTACCGGACGGGAAAGGCAATTTTAAAAGCTGACCGGTACGGTCAATGAGCTGACCGGCAGAAATATCGGTAGTGCCTCCAATGCGGCTGCAACGCACCTGCTTTCCCTCCGGTTCCACCAGTAGCAATTCAGTGGTACCACCTGATAAATGCCATGCAAGATGGGGCACATCCATCAGATCCATACACTCTGCACTCCATAGTGAAGCTGCCACGTGGCCCTGCTGATGGGAGCACTCTATAAGGGGCACATGCAACGCTTCAGACAGAAGTTTTGCATGGGAATACCCAACCATGAAGCACGGCATATAGCTGCCTTCCACAGCTCGTGGCCGGGTGCTGACGCCAACGGCTGTTACTGTCCCAGTCTGAACATGGGAAAACAGCCTGTCGGAAAGCTCCGGCAGGCTTTTGGTGTGATGGAATACGGCATCGCTTTGTCGAAGTCCCAGCTCTCCTTCCTTTACCGGAAGAAGTCTTGAGACATTTATACCGTCATTACCGTCAAAATAAGCTATGGACGTTGTGTAATTGCTGGTATCAAACCCTATCACACACATTTAATTACCCTCTGCGTTCAGGCTTCTTGCGAATGTCCCCAAAATACCGTTGACAAAAGCACCGGTATCATCGCCGTCATACATCTTTGCAATGCGGACTGCTTCAGAAATGGCTACACCGGTAGGTACATCATCCACATAAAGAATCTCAAAAATAGCAAGCTGCATGATGGTGCGTGCAAGCCGGGAGATTCTTGTGATATCCCAACCGATGGAGAATTTTTGGATCTGCTCATTCAGCTCATCTGTTCTGTTGGCTACGCCTGCAACAACCTGATCGATGTAAGCACGCTGTGCACGGTTGGGTCGTTCCTCATACACCTGATTCTCTGCGGCAAGCTTGTCGTAATAATCCTTATTCAGGCGTACATTGATGACCTGCTCGGGCTCTTCATCGGTAAAAGCTCTGCCGTAAATCAAATGAACAGCAAGTTCTCTGGCATTTGCTCTCGTCATATAAACTCCTTACTGGCGTACAATACCGCAAACATTTACATTAACAGTCTTAATTTCAACACCGGTCATGTTTTCTACCGCATTAGTGATTGCGTCCTGCACTTGATTTGCGATGGTAACAACGTTCTGACCGTAGCCAACTGTAACATTGCAATCGATATGCAATGCGTCATCAGCATCGATCACGACCTTTACGCCCTTGCCCCAGTTCTTCTTGCCGATCAGATCTGCAATATCAGCACCGGGTTTTACTGTCAATGTGACAACACCGTCCACATCATTGATCGCATGGGTGACAATTGCTGCGATCACATCCTCAGAGATCATTACACTACCGTTATCCCGAATCTGCGTGATGTACTGTTTATTGTCAGTCATGGAAATACCTCCTAATTTTTGTCATAGCAGAATCATGACATACTTTTGTTTATTGTAACACAAATCCTTGAAAATACAACTATTTTCTTAAAATACTATAACCCTCAGGCATATAACCTGAGGGCTAATTCGTTATTGCACTTCCACAACGCGTATGTCTTCCATTGTAAAATCCGATTGTGTCAGGATAATATCAGCGATTACCGCAACATCCTCTTGAGCAAGACCACCTTCCGGGGCGGCGACAGCCACCGAGATACCTTCATCGCTGATGTAAGCCACACAGTCAGTGTAACCCTTTGCAATTACAAGACTTTCGATCTGTGCTTCGCACAAAGCGACCTGAACGATCTCCTCCAGCTGTGCACTTGTTTGTACTGATTCTGCATCCTCACTGTATGCCATGGTTTCCTGGAGCAGCGTGACCGCACTGTCTCTTGCTTCCTGCCGAGACAGCCGCACAGCAGCAAAGTAATTCTCTAATGTAGTCTCAGCAGATGCCTCTAAAGATGCACCGTCACCCATAACCAACATATCATTTGATAGAATCTTATCTGCGTCCAAGGTATCCGTAAAATCTGCTGTTGACTGCGTCTGTCCGTATTGCCAGTTGGCATAGATCCCCCCGCAAACTGTCACCAGAATGGCCAGTGCAACAACATTCTTCTTCCAGGTTTTCATATTAAAAAGCCTCCATTCACTTCATTTTCAAAACAGATATTTGATCGGCACCAAGACCTGTTGCATCCGATACAGCGTTGATGATCGACAGACGTACCAATGGACTGTCAGCCCCCTGACAAACGATGATTGCACCCAAATATATCGGCGGATTCACCTGTCGAACCAGCCCAGTGTCTGATTTATCTGTCGTTGTAATCACGACAGTAGTAATCTGAGATGTCTGATTCTCACCGTTTGAAGTTATATTGTTATTTGTTTGATAGACCGTCTCCTCCCCTGCCCTAACACTCAGCAATACCTCAACTTTTCCCGCACCATCTATGGTACTTAATATTTCTGCGAGCCTGTCATTAAGACTTGTCGTTTCACGATGATCAATCTCGATTGGTTCTGTAGTCGGCTCCTCACTCCTTTCCGGAATAAGCATTAGTCCCAAACCTACAACGAGAACCAGGATCGCGTACTTATATTTTTTAAATAGCTGTGTAGTTTTCTTCCCCAAATCAGCTATATCCATATTTGATTCTCCTTTGGAATACCCAGGTTGCTTTCAATATAGCTGCACAAAACACGCTTGGCATAGGGTGACGCATTACCTGATATTGTAACACAGTACGGTACGGGTGGTGTATCATCATTTAGCAGCACTTCGACTTTCATATCCATTTCCAATGAGGTAGCTTTGTCCAAAATATATGCTTCAGTTTTTTCAATTATGATTTGCCGCAAAGCATTCTGTGCAGTTTCCTGTCCTGAATAAACGGCACGTTCTGCATCGTCAGAAATAAAATCATCGATCACTGCAAGCTCTGTAAAATCGACATTAACCAATGGCGAGACAATAGTAACCGCCATAAACAATCCCGTCAAAAGTTTGATTATGGAAGCATTTGCTCCTTTTTTTCCTATAAAGTTATTGACAATACCGCAGAAGAGTGCAGTAGCAGTAACAGACAGCATATACTGCCGCACATCATCCATTAGGCAACTCCCTTCATAAAGCAAACAATACTGATGAGCAGTAACAACGATACTGTTCCTGTCATAGCTAAAATCAGTCCCATAGCACCGGAAAAGTCCTGTATAAGTCCAGACAGTTCTTTTGAACCAAAAGTTCCACATACTGCTGCTGTCAGTTTCAATAATAAGTACTGAATGGCGATTTTAAGAAACGGGCCAATGAGGATCGCAATTATAGCGATAAGTCCATAAACCCCGGCAGCATTTTTCATTACGCCGGCACTGACCAGTATAGCCTCTGAAGCATCAGAAAGAATGTTTCCAACCACAGGAACAGCACCGTTAATGGTCAGTTTTGCTGCTTTTACAGCGGCTGCGTCTGTAGTTCCGCTGACCACGCCGGTAATCCCCATATATCCGGTAAAAATATAAAGGATAATCTTTAAGCACCATGTTATCAGCCATTTACCAAGATCGCGTAAATTTTTAAGCATCTGCTCCTGAATCGCACTGCTTGCAATACAAAGACAGATATATATGTACATCATCGGCATTATAAATTTCGATATGACAGATGTAAGAACTGCGTCCAACGCCGCAGTACCCATATACAAAGCTGCCGAGGTGTTTGTACCCCCCTGTGCTGCCAGAGCAGCCGCCATGACCGGAAGAAGCAGCTTGTTGTATTCGGTTAGCTCATTGACTGTATTCGCTCCAAGGTTCACCAGAGAGCCGGCAGGCTGCAGCAGCAATATTCCTATTCCCAAAGTGCCTGCAAGGGTAACAATTTTTTTGCTGCTGCCGGAGAAGCTGTGTAATATGGAAACAAGCATTGTCACTGAAATAACGGACAAGCAGATCTTAGATGCATCAGTTATATCCG
>JAZNZG010000079.1:0-15315 GCA_045594825.1 Faecousia sp.
TCCGACTTACCATGCTGTATCTGGCGGACAGGGAGCTTCCCCAAAATGTAAAAGGCATTATTGCCGATTGCGGTTTTACCTCTCCGGCAGAAATTTTGCAGTCGGTGTACAAAAATGTGATCCATCTGCCAGCGGCACTGAGTATTTGGGCAGCAGGTATCTTTGCAAAGCTTTTTGCCTCCTTCAGCCTTTGGGAGCGGGACACAAGAAAGGTTTTAAAAAACAGCCGTTATCCTGTTCTGCTGATCCACGGAAAAGAGGATGGCTTTGTGCCATGTGAAATGACGGTGCAGGCTTATGTTGCCTGCAATGGCCCCAAAGAGCTGCTCCTTGTGGACAATGCTGAACATGGCCTCAGCTTTTTGACCGATGGCTATGGCTATACTGCCGCAGTCATGGATTTTATAAAAAAATATGTTACCGAAAAGGATGAAGCATGATGAGTACCATTCGTGTCAAGAAATTAAGACCCAATGCTCTCCTGCCTGCTTACGGCTCAGCGGAAGCGGCAGGTGCGGACTTGTACGCCTGCCTGGATCAGCCTGTAACCATCCAACCAGGTGAAACAACATGGATTCCCACCGGTATTGCTTTGGAGGTGCCCAAGGGCTGTGCCGGCCTTGTGTATGCCCGCAGCAGCATGGGCACGAAAAGAGGGTTGGCTCCTGCCAATAAGGTGGGGGTTATTGACAGCGACTACCGCGGTGAGATACGGGTGGTTCTTTTGAATCACGGCAAACAACCGCAGGTCGTGGAGCATGGCGAACGGGTGGCTCAGTTTGTCATCACACCTGTCCTGACTCCAGTCTATGAGGAGGCAGAGGAACTGTCCGATACACACCGGGGCAGCGGCGGCTTTGGCTCCACAGGAAAATAAAACAGTTTTTTGCCAAAAATTGTTTAATTTGCCCTATGTACATTTACACACATTTTCTTTATAATTTATATTAGGTTGATTTTTGCCTGTATTTCGTTTTTTAACGGGAGGTACGCATGGAAATTGTAAGTGCCATCATTCAAATGCTCGGCGGTCTGGCCATGTTCCTTTACGGTATTGAGGTCATGGGTGACGGCTTGAAAAACAGCTCCGGTGCCGCACTGAAGCGGGTACTGGAAAAATTGACCGGCAATGTGCTTACCGGCGTGCTGACCGGTACAATGGTCACGGCTGTGATTCAGAGCTCTACCGCTACCATCGTTCTGGCGGTTGCCTTGATCGGTGCGGGTGTTCTGTCTCTAAGGCAGGCGGTATCCATTGTTTTGGGTGCCAATATTGGTACTACCGTCACTGCCTGGCTGACCTCTCTGGCTTTTGTGGAGTCCGGCGGCAACTGGTTCCTGTGGCTGTTTGACACAGATACACTGGCACCTATTGCACTGGCCATCGGCATTGTGCTGATTATGTTCATCAAGAGCAAGAACTCCAAGACCGTGGGTGATATCTGCGTTGGCTTTGGTATTCTGTTCGTAGGTTTGATGAACATGACCGGTGCCGTGAAGGGGTTTGCAAGCAATCCCGCTTTTATGGAAATGCTGGCCAAATTCTCCGAGTCTCCCATTTTGGGTATTATTTCCGGTCTGGTGCTGACCGTGATCGTTCAGAGCTCCTCTGCAACCGTGGCAATGCTCCAGTCCCTGTCTTCCACAGGTGCACTTGATTTCTCTGCAGTTTACCCCATTATTATGGGTATCAATATCGGTACTTGTATCGTTACCGCATTCTACTGCTTTGTAGGCCAGTCCTCCAAGGACTCCAAGCGTACCGGCGTTGTCCATGTTGTGTTCAATATCATTGGTACCGTGATCTTCATGGTCGTGATGAGCATCCTGCAGTATTTCCTGGTATTTGGTGAGAGCTTCTGGTATCAGTCTGTCAACCAGGTGACCATCGCCACCTTCCAGTCTGTATTTAATATCGTGACGGCAGTCCTGCTGCTGCCCTTTACCAACCTGCTGGTCAAGCTGTCCACGGTGATCGTAAAGGACGAGCCTGAGAAGGCACCGGCACACCCCGAACTGCATACCCTTACGGAGAACCTGTATATTTCTCCTGCTGTGGCTGTTGGTGAAGCTACCAGAGCTGTTGCAGCTATGGGTACCGTCGCCATTGAGAACTTTGCAAGAGGCTGTAACCAGCTGGCAATGTACGATGAGTCTGTCCATCCTCTGATCAATGAGGATGAGGATTGTCTGGATCAGTTTGCAGATGCTGCCGACAGATTCTTGATCGGCCTGTCCAAAGTCGTGGAAACTGAGACGGATGACCGTCAGGTGGATATGTTGATGCAGACCGTTCCCAACTTTGAGCGTATCGGTGACTATGCCACTAACATGGTGGAATTGGCACAGCAGCTGCAAAGCGATAATGCATGCTTCTCTGAGATGGCACAGAAGGAATTGGCAATCCTCTGTGATGCGGTCAATGAGATCCTGCATATTACGGTGAAGGCATTTGGCTCCGACGACAATGAAGCAGCCAAGACCATCGAGCCTTTGGAAGAGGTTATTGACGATATGGTCATGATCCTGAAGGATCGTCACACCAAGCGTCTGAAGACCGGTGCCTGCAATGTGGGCAGTGGCCTGGTGTTCATGGAAATGCTTACCTACATGGAGCGTGCTTCCGACCAGTGTTCTTCCATCGCGGTTATGATGCTGGCAAGAAACAACGAGTCCATCAAGCACAACCATTACGATTACCTGCGTGAGATCCACTCCGGTAATGATGCAGCTTACAAGGCAGAACAGGATCGCCGTCGTGAGCAGTATATCACTCCCTTGCAGGCAATCTCCGTTAACTAAAAAATATGAGGCAGGTCGTTTGACCTGCCTCTTTCTCTATTTACAGCAGCCGGATGCCTGCTTGTTCACACGCGTCTATTGTCTGCTGATCCCACACGCTGGACTGCACTTCGCCGATATGGACACAGCCCATCATGAGAAGGCACAACCGGGACTGTCCAATACCGCCGCCGATGGTAAGGGGTAGTTCATCGGCCAAAAGCATCTGGTGGAAGGGAAGTGCTCTCCGGTCGTCACAACCGCTGAGTGTCAGCTGGCGGTCCAAAGATTCCGCATCTACGCGAATGCCCATGGAGGAGATCTCCAATGCACGGCCCAAAACCGCATCCCAAAAGAAAATATCACAGTTGAGCTGCCAATCATCATAGTCCGGAGCACGGCCGTCGTGGGGTTTTCCGGAACGAAGTTTTCCGCCGATCTGCATAATGCAGGTGGTGGGATGTTCCCTTACATAGGCGTTCTCTCGCTGAGAGCCGGTCATTTCCGGATACATATCCTCAAGCTCCTGGGTGGTGATGAAAGAAACCTCCCGGCTGAGCTTGGTCTGCAGTTGGGGAAACCGGACATGAAGCTGGTCGTTGGTCTCGCAGATTGCCTTAACGATGGCCCGGACGATGAGCTTCAGGTAGTCAAGATTTCTGTTTTGCCGGGTAATCACTTTTTCCCAGTCCCATTGGTCCACATAAATGGAGTGGATGTTGTCCAGAACCTCATCCCGACGGATGGCGTTCATATCGGTGTAAAGTCCGCCGCCAACACCAAAGTTGTACCGTTTCAAAGCAAGGCGCTTCCATTTGGCCAGGGAGTGTACAACCTGAGCTTCCGCCCCAACAGCGGGAACATCAAAGGATACAGGCCGCTCATAACCGTTTAAATTATCGTTCAGACCAGAATCCTGGGTAACGAACAGGGGAGCAGATACCCGCTTCAAATTCAGAGCGGAGGCGAACTCGTCCTGAAAGGTTCTTTTGATATAGGCGATTGCCCGCTGGGTGTCATATTCGTCCAATGCAGGCCGGTAGCCCTGGGGGATGTATACGGTGTTCATAGTATGTACCATCCTTTCCGGGAAATTGAATATAGAACCATTGTATTCGAAAATTTTATAAAATCAAGCAAAAAGCAGAAATAATGTTCGCTAAGAGCGGACTTTGGTATATCACACAAAAACGCCACCGGCAAAGCGGTGGCGTTTTGGAATATTGCAAAGGCTTACGGCATACCCCAGGGATTTTGTGGCCAGGGGATATTTTGCTGTGTGTTTGTCTGTTCCCGGATCGCGGATTGAATCTGCTCGCCCACTGTCAGGGTCAGCTCCAGATAGCTGCCCCTGCGGTAAACCGTGAGCGTCAGAACGTCGCCCACTGCGGCATCACCCACGATTTCCACAAGATCGTTGCTGCCGGTAATGGCTGTCCCGTTGATGGCGGTAATAATATCCGTTCTCTGCAGACCGGCTTCAGCGGCAGGACTTTCCTCGGTGACACCCTGAACAGCGGCACCCTGGGGAAGTCCGTAGCTTTGTGTCTCTTCACTTACATCCACAACGCTGACGCCGATATACGGTTTGGAAATATAACCCTTTTCGATAATGCTCTCCACGATATACCGGACATCATTTAAAGGAATGGCAAAGCCGATGTTGTCAATAGATGCTCCGGAGGAAGAACTGGAATATTTTGCATTGGTGATGCCGATGACTTCTCCATACATATTAAACAGGGCACCGCCGGAGTTACCGGAATTGATGGCACAGTCGGTTTGGATCAGATCCATGGTCACACCTGTTGACATGGTGACCTGACGGTTCAGGGCACTGACGGTGCCGGCAGTAAGGGAGAAGGTCAGTTCTCCCAAAGGATTACCGATGGCAACAACGCTGTCGCCAACATTCATGTTGTCGGAATCCCCCAGGATAACTGGTACCAGGTCCGTGGCATCCACTTTTAAGACCGCGATGTCGTTGCTTTCATCGTAGCCGATGAGGGCAGCATCGTAGGTAGTTCCGTCGTAACAGGAAACGGTGATGGAGCTTGAGTTTTCGATTACATGATAGTTTGTCAGAACATAGCCGTAATTACTGATGATAAATCCGGAGCCCGAGGCTGCCGAAGTGGTTTGATATCCCCAAAAATTTGTGGTGATAGAAGTGGTAATACCAACGGTGGAATTTACATTGGCGGCGTAGACCTCTGCAGCAGTCATAAGGGAACTTGTATCGATCTTGTTTATTTGGATCACAGCATCTTCCCGCAGACCTTCCATCATAACAATTTCATTGGGGGTGTTGGTATCCGGAGGAATCTGCTTTTGCCGGCTTAGGTACAGTGCTGTCCCGGCGGCACCCAAAATGCCAGCCAGCAAGGAACAGCAAAGCATCAGAGCCACAACCTTTCTGCCGGACCAGCCTGTCTTCTTTTTGGGCTGTTTCGGAGGGACATTGTCCCAACCGGTCCAGGTGTCCATGTTGTTTTCGTTGTATTCATAATCCATGGTAACGAACCCCTTTCGTACTGTTTGAGAGTAGTTTAAAACCAAATTATGAATTCATACTGAAAAAAATGGGAATAGACTGTGAACAATTTGGCTGCGATTATGGGAATGGATAAAAAAACAGTAGCAATATGAAAAACGGAATGTTATAATTAAAAATCATAAACACGAAAGGAGATCATTATGGGACTTATTAAAGCGGGAATCGGTGCCTTAGGCGGCACGCTGGCAGACCAGTGGAAGGAGTTTTTCTACTGTGATGCCATGGGAGCAGATGTGCTGGTAACCAAAGGAAGCAAGCGTACAACCGGTCGTAGCTCCAACACAAAGGGCAACGACAATATTATTTCCAACGGCTCTGGTATTGCAGTGGCAGATGGCCAGTGCATGATGATCGTGGAGCAGGGCAAGGTGGTAGAGGTCTGTGCAGAACCCGGTGAGTATACATATGACACTTCCACAGAGCCCAGCATTTTTGCGGGCAACCTGGGCGACAGCATTAAAAAGTCTTTCCAGACCATAGGTAAACGATTTACTTACGGCGGTGACACCGGTAAGGACCAGCGGGTTTACTATTTCAATACAAAGGAACTGCTGGATAACAAGTTCGGAACGCCCAACCCCATACCTTTCCGTGTTGTAGACCGGAAGATCGGTTTGGATTTGGATGTATCTGTCCGCTGTTCCGGTGTGTACTCCTATAAGATCCAGGATCCGCTGCTGTTTTATGCAAATGTTTGCGGCAATGTGGCTCAGATCTATCGCCGTCAGGAGCTGGAAACACAGCTGAAGACCGAGTTTATCAGTGCCTTGCAGCCTGCCTTTGGCAAGTTGTCCGCACTTGAGATGCGACCCAACGAGATTGTTACCCATACTACTGAGCTGGAAGGAGCCATGAACGAGGCACTGTCTGCCAAGTGGGCAGAGCTTCGGGGCCTTACGGTGGTCAGTATTGCCCTTGGCTCTGTTACCTTGCCCGCAGAGGATGCCGAACTGATCAAGCAGGCACAGCGTACAGCCATTATGCGTGATCCCACCATGGCTGCTGCGACCCTTGTGGGTGCACAGGCCGATGCCATGAAGGCCGCTGCTTCTAATGAAGGCGGTGCCATGACCGGCTTTCTAGGCATGGGTATGGCTATGAACGCAGGTGGCGGTGCCAACGCTCAGAATCTTTTTGCCATGGGACAGCAGCAACAGGAAGCACCTGCCGATGGCTGGAAGTGCTCCTGCGGTAATGTATCCCAGGGCAAGTTCTGCACCGAGTGCGGTGCAAAAAAGCCTGAAGCAGGCTGGAAGTGTGCCTGCGGCAACATCAATAAAGGCAAATTCTGCGGTGAGTGCGGAGCAAAAAAGCCGGAAACAGCACCCTGGTATAAGTGCGACAAGTGCGGCTGGGAGCCGGAAGACCCTGCAAATCCGCCCAAGTTCTGCCCGGAGTGCGGCGACCGGATTGACGGAAACGACCGCGTTTGATCCTTAGTTAAGGAGGTCGGTTATGGCAGCATTACTGGAATTTGAATGTCCTGCCTGTGGAGGCGGCCTGGAATTTACACCTACCTCCCAAACAGTCAGGTGCCCGTTCTGCGATACAGAGTTTACTCCGCAGACCATTGAAGAACTGGCAAAAGCCAACCGTACTGCCTCTGCAGAGGAACTCCACTGGGCCGAACCGGAGGGGGAGCAGATGGAAACAGAGCATCTGCGTACATACATCTGCCAATCCTGCGGCGGTGAGCTGATCTGTGACGAAAATACTGCAGCCACCAATTGCCCTTACTGCGATAACCCGGTAGTCATGTCAGAGCGGGTGGAGGGAACACTTCAGCCGGATCTGATCATTCCTTTCAAGCTGGACAAGCAGGCAGCAATGGATGCATTGACCCGGCACATGTCCGGAAAAAAGCTGCTGCCCAAGCTGTTCCGCTCCCAAAATCGCATCGAGCGGATCCAGGGTCTGTATGTGCCGTTTTGGCTTTATGATGCCCAGGTAGGTGCGGATATTCAGTACCACGCCACCAAAGTCAGACACTGGAGTGATGCCAACTACAATTACACAGAGACCCGCCACTTTGGCATTCACAGAGCAGGCTCTGTAAGTTTTGAAGCGGTTCCTGTGGACGGCTCTTCCAAAATGTCAAACGATCTGATGGAATCCATTGAGCCTTACGATCTGAGCCAGGCGGTACCCTTTAATGCCGCATACCTGGCAGGTTATCTGGCTGACCGCTATGATGTATCCAGCAGTGATGCTCAGCCCCGTGCCGATGAGCGTATTAAAACCGGAACCGTACAGGCCTTTGAGTCCACCATCCATGGCTACTCATCTGTCAGCCTGGATCAATCCAACCTGTCGTTGGAAAACAGCCGTGTTCGGTATGCACTATTGCCGGTGTGGATCCTTACTACCCATTACCAGGGAAAGGATTACACCTTTGCCATGAACGGACAGACCGGAAAAATGGTAGGTGACTTACCGGTGGATATGGGGGCCTATTGGAGATGGTTTGCCTCAGTTGCCGTGATCGGAACAGCAATTGCGTATATTCTTGGCCTTGTTTTTGGTTATGGAGGGTGATGTATGCAACTGATACTGATTAGCCTGGCAGTTGGTGTTGTGGCCGCATTTATTGTAGTCAGCACCATGAAAGCCCAGCTCAAGAGCGTCCGCCGTCAGTCCGGAGCATCCAATTATGTTACCGAAGGCAGTCTGAATCTGACGGTATCTCAGGATACATTCTTGTATAAACGCGTCAATCGTATACCAAGGAACACCAACAACAAAAAGTAATATGGATAAAATTGAAACATTACAAAAAATAAAGCTTTTCCTGTTTGATCAGGATGGTACGCTGTATCTCGGTGGGCGGCTGTATGATTTTACCATTCCCATGCTGGAACGGATCAAAGCCACCGGCAGGCGGTACATGTTTATGACCAATAACTCCTCCAAAAGCGTGGAGGACTATATTAAAAAGCTGGACAAGATGGGGATCAAGGCGACCCGGGAGGATTTTATTACATCCTCCCAGGCAACGGCCTACTACCTGAAAAAGCATCTTCCCGGCAAGACACTGTATGTCTGCGGGACCCGGTCTTTGGTGAAGGAGCTGGAATCAGAGGGCTTCGCCACGACCACGGATCTGGACCGTACGGAATGTATTGTCATGGGCTTTGATACGGAGCTGACCTTCCAAAAGCTGGAGGATGTCAGCAAGCTGTTGCTGACCCGGAAGGATATTCCTTATATTGCCACCAACCCGGATCTGGTGTGTCCTACGGAATACGGCAGTGTCCCGGACTGCGGCAGTGTATGCCAAATGATATTCAATGCCACAGGAAGAAAGCCTGTTGTCATTGGAAAACCCAGTCCGCTGATGCCGGAGCTTGCTATGGAGCATACCGGCTATACCCGGGAGGAAACAGCAGTGGTTGGCGACCGGATCTATACCGATGTAAAATCCGGATTGAACGCTGGTATTACCGGCATATTGGTAATGAGCGGTGAGACCACACCGGAGATCCTGGCAGCATCAGAGGACAAACCCCATTTGGTTTTGCGAGATTGCAGTGAGATTTTAAATGCTCTGTAAAATATTAACCGCCCAAGCTTAGCTTGGGCGGAAAATTTTATTGTTTTTGGGCATTTTTCAGCAGTTTCCGGAAGAATACAAAGAACGTAATGGTGGTGATCATTGCAGCGGTAATGTCGCTGACAGGCTCTGCCAGGAATACCGCGAAAGTCTTATCCGCTTCGGTTTGGAAAAACAGAGGCAGAATGAAGATCATGGGGATCAGCAGAATAAGTTTTCGCAGGCAGGCCATGAACAAGCTGATCTTTGCCTGCCCCAGGGCCACAAAGGCCTGCTGACAGCTGATTTGGAAACCGACGGAGAATGCACCTGCAAGAAAGATACGCAAGGCCCAGGCAGTATACTCCTTCAAAACCGCATCGGGAGTGAAGATTCCAGCGAAGAAATTGGGAGCGATCATCAGAGCAAGCCATAAGACGGATGCGTAACCCACGCAGGAGAAAAACTGACAGTAGAACGCCTTTTTTACCCGGTCAAGCTTTTTCGCACCGTAGTTGAAGCTGATGAGAGGCTGACCACCCTGACACAGGCCGTTCAGCGGCATGGATACCAGCATGTTAATGCTGGTTAGGACGGTCATGGCACCAACAGCAATATCGCCACCGTACCTGGATAGGGAACTAGTAAAGCTGATGGACAGGATGCTTTCGGTGGATATCATCACAAAGCTTGAAACACCCAGACCCAGGCAAGGTCCAATGATCTTACCCTGCAGCTTCATGTTGGGAAGCTTCAGCTTCAAAATAGTTTTCTTGCCTGTTAGGAACCGTAGGATCCAAACGGCACCAATGCCCTGGCTGATGACGGTTGCGATGGCTGCACCGGCAACGCCCAGATTTAAGATATAAATAAAAATGGGATCCAAAATAATGTTAACTACGGCACCGATCACAGTGGTCAGCATGCTGATCTTGGCAAAGCCCTGGGTGGTGATGAAGGGATTCATGCCCATGACCATAAATACGAAAATGCTGCCGAGAATGTAGATTCTGCTGTAAGTTATGGCATAGGGCAGAGTATCTGCACTGCCGCCGAACCAGTCCAAAAGTGCGGGGGCAACAAAATAAAAGACAGCCGTTAATACAACGGCAAAGATCAGCAGTACGCTAAAGCAGTTTGCAACGATTTTTTCTGCGGTCTCTTTGTCACCTTTTCCCATGGAGATGGCGGCACGGGGGGCACCGCCTGCACCTGCCAGTAAGGAAAAGGCCGTGATCAGCATTAGAATGGGGGTAAACAGACCCACGCCGGTTAGAGCATCCGTACCGATATCCGGTATGTGACCGATGTAGATCCGGTCGACGATATTATACAGCATATTTACAAGCTGTCCTAAAATAGCTGGGACAGCCAGCTGCACCATCCATTTACCGATACTGCCGGTACCCATATCCAGTTTTTTTGCTTCGGACATTTATGGCACTCCTTTATTGATTGTTTTTTATATCATAACAAAATAATCACCGTTTGTCCATAGAATTGCATCGGGAACGAAAAGTATAATTTTCCATATACTTCAATGAGGTGATGGTATGTGGATCCCATTGGGGAGGCCGGGAGCGGTTGCCCGTGTAGCCGGCGGAACAGAAGCTCCCTGTCTGTTTGGTACAGTAAAATTTTATCCTATGGGGAAGAATACGCTGGTTGTAGCAGATATTTGCGGGCTGCCCAACAGTGAAACAGGAATATTTGCCTTGCATATCCATGAAGGAAATTCCTGCGGTGACAGCGGCAGTCACTACAACCCGGATATGCAGCCCCATCCGCTGCATGCGGGGGACTTGCCGCCTCTGTTTTCCTGCAGTGGCAGAGGATTTCTGGCGGTATTAACAGACCGTTTTACCGTTAAAGAAATTTTGGGCAGGACGGTGATCGTCCATAGCGGCCCGGATGATTTTAAATCTCAGCCATCCGGTGCTCCCGGAGACAAGATTGCCTGCGGTGTTATTGCACCGCCTTTGTAAAATTTTTGCAAATATCTACAAAAATTTCAGTTTCCTGTTATAATAAAGAAAAAGGGGGAATGGCTGTGAAGCTGACATTTTTAGGTGCGACCCATGAGGTCACCGGCTCCTGTACACTTTTGCAGGCCTGTGGAAAACAGATACTCATCGACTGCGGCATGGAACAGGGAATGGACATATATGAAAACTGCGAACTGCCCGTTGCTCCTGGCACCATCGATGCGATATGTTTGACCCATGCCCACATTGACCATTCCGGTAAAATTCCTGCCATGGTCAACCAGGGCTTCAGCGGACCGATCTATGCTACGGAGGCCACCGGCCGCCTGTGCAGCATCATGCTCCGGGACGCTGCCCATATTCAGGAATCGGAAGCGGAGTGGAAATCCCGCAAAGCCAAGCGTGCCGGCGGTGAAACCGTGGAACCGCTTTATACCATGGCAGACGCGGAACAGGCTATACGGCAGTTTTCGCCCCATGCGTATGATGAATCCGTGGAGATTTTCCCCGGTATCCGGATTACATTCCGTGATGCGGGCCATCTGCTTGGTTCCTCCAGTATTTATATTACCGTTCATGAAGATGACCAGGAGCGGACGATCCTGTTTTCCGGTGATCTGGGCAATCATACCCGGCCCTTGATTCGCGACCCACAGCCTGCTTGCTATGCAGACTATGTTGTGGTGGAATCTACATACGGCGACCGGCTGCATGGAGAACGCCCGGACTATGTGGGTCAGCTGACCCGGATTTTAAAGGATACCTTCCGCCGTGGCGGCAACCTTGTTATTCCTTGCTTTGCTGTGGGCAGGACCCAGGAGATGCTGTATCTGTTCCGTCAAATCAAGGATTCCGGTGTACTGGGGGCGGACTCGGATTTCCCGGTATATGTTGACAGCCCAATGGCGGTGGAAGCAACTAAGATCTATGCTGCCGGTTTGACGGGTTTTTATGACCCCGAAACCTTGGAACTGCTTTCCAAGGGCATAGATCCCATCTGCTTTAAAAATCTGCATTTGTCCGTGACAGCCGATGAATCCAAGCTCATCAACACGGATCAAACGCCCAAGGTCATATTGTCGGCATCGGGTATGTGTGAAGCGGGCCGTATCCGTCATCATTTAAAGCACAATCTTTGGCGTGCTGACAGCACCATTCTGTTTGTAGGATACCAGTCCCAGGGTACTTTGGGCAGAAAACTCATAGATGGAGCCACGGATGTAAAGCTGTTCGGCGAGAGCGTTGCAGTGCATGCGGTGATCGAGAATCTTAACGGTATTAGCGGCCATGCGGACCGGGATATGCTGCTAAACTGGCTAAAGGCTATGGACAGGACACCAAAGCAGGTTTTTGTCAACCATGGCGAAGACGGTGTTTGCGACGACTTTGTAAAGACCATAGAAACCCAGCTGGGCTATCCCGCCACAGCTCCCTTCAGCGGTGATGCATATGACCTGCTGACAGGGCACTGCACCGCTAAGGGAACGGCAGCAAAAATTGATAAGAAGGGTACGGCAAGACAGAAGAGCAACGCCTTGTACGACCGGCTGATGTCTGCCGGGCAGCGGCTGCTGGCTGTGATCCGCAGGAATAAGGGCCTGAACAACAAAGATATGAAAAAATTTACCGATCAGGTCAATGCTCTGTGCGATCAGTACGACAGATGAATAATTTCCCGGCAGGAAAATCCTGCCGGGAAATTTTTAATTCAATTCAGGAAGGTCTGCCAAATCCTTGGTCTGATCTAAAATAAATTCCGGATTGACTCTCTGATGCAGCTCTTCTTTGGAGAATGTGGTGGGAATACCCACAGCATCCATTCCGGCAGCATGGGCAGCCTGGATACCGCTGATGGCATCTTCCACAACAAGGCAATCGCCGGGGGCAATGCCTACTCTTGCGGCACCTTCCAGATATATGTCCGGGAAGGGCTTTTTCCGGGCAACGTCGTTGCCCGTGACCAAAGCGGTGAAAAGACTTTCCTCCACACCGATGGCCTGGATATTGTATCGCACCTTACGCAGGTCAGCTGCGGAGCATACCGCAAGGACGATTCCTCGACTGTGTAGGGCCTGGAGCATTTCCTTAACGCCTTCGGGAATGTGGGCTTCTGCCTTGACCCGCTGACCGTAGTAATCATAGGCCAGGTCTTTCATGGGTGTAATATAGGTATGACCGTGCTTTTCGGCAACACCGCCAACAAAACGGTCCTCACCCATGCCGGTAAACTCCAGGAAATCTTCGTGCTCTGCCTGGATACCGTAGTCAGCCAAAGCCTGGATAGCAGAGGAACGCATTAGAAACTCGGACTCGATGAGCACACCGTCCATATCAAATAAAATTGCTTTATATTTCATTTTTGCACCTCAAAGACCGGCGATTACAGCCTTGATCCGATCCACAGTCCGGTCGTAGCCCAAGATCTGCATTACGGTATACAGGTCAGGGGAGTTGGTCTTGCCTGTGACAGCCTGACGGATAAAGGTGGAGATATCAGCCACCGTACCGGGGAAAGCGTCGGGATCGGCCTTGTATGCCTTCATATCGGTAGTAAAGCCCATCTCCGTTGTGATCTGTTTAACTTTTTCAAACCACACACCGGCATCGTCTGCAATATCAAACTTCTCCAGGAACTTATTCAGAGCAGCGGAAACGGTCTCGTTGCTGAACTTTTCATTGAAAAAAGGTTTTTCCAAATATTCATCATAGAAGAAACCCATATAGTCCTTGGCGTCCTTCCAAACGGCCAGGTCCTTGCGGGGCTTTTTACCGCCACGACCGATGGCCAGAATAGAGGTGGCATAAGCGGGGTCGGCAACCAATTTTTCACCGAAGTCGGGATCAAATTCCTTTGCCCAATCGGTGAGCAGAGTGTATACCTTATCTGTGTCCATCTTGGCGATCTCGTTCTTGCTGACATCCGTTAGCTTGGCATAGTCAAAAAGATTGCCGGCGGGATTCAGCTTTTTAGGACTGAACTTAAAGTCGGTGGCGGGAGCAATAGGATTGGCCCGACGCCAATCTTCGTAGTTGGAGTTCAGAAGTGTCATGATGTACTCATACACAGCCTCCACAGGGAAACCCTCTGCCTTGTAGTAGGTCAGAGCCAGTTCCGGATCCTCGCGATTGCTGAGCTTACGCTTGGAGGTGCCATCCATTTTCATCAGCGGTCCAATGTGAACATACTTGGGCAGCTTAAAGCCCAGAGCTTTAAACAGCTGAATATGGAAGGGCAGGGTAGGCAGCCACTCGTCGCCACGGACCACATGGGTGGTACGCATGAGATGGTCATCCACAGCATGGGCGAAGTGATAGGTGGGAATGCCGTCAGACTTCAAAAGGACATGGTCGATATTGTTTTCGGTGATGGTCAGTTTGCCCTTGACAAGGTCATCAAACTTATACTGATTTTCAATGGAGCCTGTGGAACGGAACCGCAGCACCCAGGGATTACCGGCACCAAGCTGTGCCTGAATATCCTCCATAGAACGGTCACGCCACATGGCGTACTGGCCGTAGTAACCGGTGTTTTCCTTGGCTGCTTCCTGCTTTTCACGCATGGCGGACAGCTCATCCTCGGTGCAGAAGCAGGGATATGCCATACCTTCTTCCACCAGTTTCTTGGCATACACATGGTAAATGGAGGCTCTCTGACGCTGACGGTAGGGACCGTAATTACCGCTGTCGCCATCAATGGTTGCACCTTCATCGAAGGCAATGCCGTAATGCTTCAGCGTATTGATCAGCACTTCCACAGCACCGGATACTTCACGCTTTGCGTCGGTATCTTCCACACGCAGGAACAGCACACCGCCGGATTGATGGGCCATACGCTCTGCAGTCAGGCCCTGCACCAAATTGCCCAAATGGACAAAGCCGGTGGGGGAAGGAGCCATACGGGTAACAACAGCACCTTCGGGGAGAGTTCGCACAGGGAACTTTTCTTCCATAGTTTCGGGAGTTTCGGTTACATTGGGGAATAGCAGCTGGGCCAATGCTTTATAATCCATAATGATCTACCTCATGTCTAAAATTTCTTTTCATACTATACCATATAAACCTGGAGAAAGTCAATTTCCCGTTGCGTTTTTATCGGGGCTGTGGTAGAATACAGAAAATCATCAAGGAAGAGGCGAGAGATTATGGAAGAAATCGTTGCAAAAAAGAGAATGCTGTCTGGCATCAAGCCCTCCGGTGACTTAACCCTGGGCTCCTATTTGGGTGCTGTTAAGAATTGGGCAGAGCGTGCCGAAGAGTATGACTGTTTTTACTTTATGGCAGACCTGCATGCCATTACCGTCCGTCAGAATCCTGCAGACCTGCGCCGCCGCACCTTAGAGCAGCTGGCTCAGTATATTGCCTGCGGCTTAGACCCGGAGAAGAACACCCTGTTTATTCAGAGCCATGTGCGCCAGCATGCCGAGCTGGGCTGGGTGCTGCAGTGCTATTCTATGTTCGGTGAA
>JAZNZG010000080.1:0-7362 GCA_045594825.1 Faecousia sp.
ACCATGCCCGAAGACCATATGGGCGATGAAAAGGACTGGGATTTCGCCACCGAGACTTTGAAGCTGGCTGTGGAAGAAATGGGCAAAACCTATGTCATCAACGAAGGCGACGGTGCATTCTATGGTCCCAAACTGGACTTCCATCTGGCAGACTCTCTGGGCCGCACCTGGCAGTGCGGTACTATTCAGTTGGATATGCAGCTGCCGGAGCGGTTTGAGCTGGAGTATGTGGGTGCCGACGGCGAGAAGCATCGCCCCGTCATGATCCACCGTGTGGTGTTGGGCTCCATCGAGCGATTTATCGGCGTTATCACCGAGCATTTTGCCGGTGCCTTCCCCCTGTGGCTGACCCCCGTCCAGGTCAAGGTGCTGCCTGTTACCGAGCGTGCCCATGCGTACGCAAAGACTCTGACCCAGCAGCTGACCGATGCAGGTCTGCGCGCCGAGGACGACTGCCGCAGCGAGAAGCTGGGCTACAAGATCCGCGAAGCACAGCTGCAGAAGATCCCCTATATGCTGGTTGTGGGTGACCGGGATATGGAAAACGGTACCGTTTCCGTCCGTACCCGCGGCGGTGAGGATCTGGGTGCCATGACCATGGAAGCTTTCCTGGCCAAGTGCAACGAAGAGATCGCCTCCAAGAGCAAGG
Organism: Faecousia sp.; assembly: GCA_045594825.1. Lineage (GTDB taxonomy): Bacteria > Bacillota > Clostridia > Oscillospirales > Oscillospiraceae > Faecousia. Next base: position 650 of record JAZNZG010000080.1, read on the forward strand.
AAGTATAATAATGAGCAGCCTGCCGGAAATCCGGCAGGCTGCTTTTTGCAAAAGCAAAGCCCTGTGTTTTCACACAGGGCTTTTATTCTTATTTATGCTTTCTGTCGGGTAGTCTTTCGCCGAAGTATTCCTTCTTCAGCTTGACTACCTGGCCGCTCAGCAGCAGCAGACCGATCAGGTTGGGAATGATCATCAAGCCGTTGATGGTATCTGCCAGATCCCATGCAAAGCCCAGGGTGGTCTGAGAACCCACAAAGATCATGACGACCCAAATCAGCTTCACAAAGAAACGGCTCTTGGGTCCAAAGAGGTAGACCGCAGCACGCTCAGCATAGGTATAAAAGCTGATGAGGCAGGAGAAGCCAAACAGGAAGATGGCACCAAGGCAAATATATGCACCGATCTTACCGGGCAGCATGGCTTCAAATGCACGGGTGGTCAACACGGCACCGTCCAAACCGGTATCCCACAGGCCGGACAGAACGATGGTCAGTGTACTGACCAGGCACACCAGCACGGTGTCCAGGAACACTTCCACAGCACCCCACAGGCCCTGCTCCACAGGGTGATCGACCTGAGCACCGCAATGGACCATGGCGGCTGTACCTGCACCGGCCTCATTGGAGAAAACACCACGGGCGACACCGTAACGCATAGCCACAAACATAGAGCCAATGGCACCACCGGTCACAGCCGCAGGATCAAAGGCACCCTTGAAGATCTGCACCAAGGCAGCAGGCACCTGACCGATGTTCAGCAGGATCACAGCAATGCCTGCCAGGATGTACGCACCGCCCATGAAGGGAGCGATCACTTCGCTGGCCTTGCCGACACGCTTAATGCCGCCGAAGATGATAACGCCGGCAGCAACTGCCAAAACAATACCGGTGACCCAGGTAGGAATGGTAAACTGGTCTTCCATAGCCAAAGCGATGGTATTGGTATCCACCACTGCAGAGATCACGATTGCGTAAGGGATAACCAGTATGCTGAACAGAACGCCCAGCCATTTTGCATTCAGGCCCTTGGACAGGTAATACATAGCACCACCGCCGACAGTGCCGTCTTCACGGACTTCGCGGTACTTAACGCCCAGGGTAACTTCCGCAAACTTGGTGGCCATGCCGATCAATGCGGCAATGATCATCCAGAACACGGCACCGGGGCCGCCAACGACGATAGCGGTAGCCACGCCGGCAATATTGCCTGAGCCAACGATGGCACCCACCGATGTCATAGCTGCCTGGAAGCTGGTCATTTCACCGGGAGCCTTGTTGGGCTCGTCCTTTTTCTTAAACGCCTTGACGAAGGTTTCCTTAAACAGGAAGCCGGGATGACGGAACTGGAAGAAACCCAGCCGAATGGTATAATACAGTCCTGTGCCAATCAGCAACACAAGGCAGGGCACACCCCAAACAAAGTCATTGATGTACCCGTTAATGGTTTCAATTATCGTCATAAATTTTTCCATAACGAACTCCTTTTGTTGATTAGATTATGATTTTCTCCAAACCATTTTGTTAACCACGCCGGTGTAGGATTGGATCAGCTTTACTACCTTTGTGGACACATTTTCTTCAATATAATCCGGGACCGGAATGCCATGGTCGCCGTTTTCTGTCATGGACACTGCCGTTTCCACAGCCTGCAGCAGGCTGTCTCCATCGATTCCCGCCAGGACAAAGCAGCCTTTGTCCAACGCCTCGGGCCGTTCCGTGGAAGTGCGGATGCATACTGCCGGGAAAGGCTTGCCGATGGAAGTGAAGAAGCTGCTTTCTTCCGGAAGTGTACCGCTGTCGGACACCACCGCAAAAGCGTTCATTTGCAAGCAATTGTAGTCATGGAAGCCCAGAGGCTCATGACGGATCACGCGACTGTCCAGCTCAAATCCGCTTGCCTCCAGACGCTTGCGGCTTCTGGGATGGCAGGAATAGAGGATCGGCATATCATACTTTTCCGCCATTTTATTGATGGCCGAGAACAAAGATACAAAATTCTTCTCTGTATCGATATTCTCTTCCCGGTGGGCAGACAGGAGAATGTATTTTCCCTTCTCCAGGCCCAACCGTGCATGAATATCGCTTGCTTCAATTTTGGGCAGGTTCTCATGGAGCACTTCCGCCATGGGAGAGCCGGTCACATAAGTCCGCTCCTTAGGCAGACCGCAGTCGGCAAGATAGCGGCGGGCATGCTCGGAGTAGCACATGTTCACATCGGAAATGATGTCCACGATCCGCCTGTTGGTCTCCTCCGGCAGACACTCATCCTTACAGCGGTTGCCGGCCTCCATATGGAATATGGGGATGTGCAGCCGCTGGGCACCAATCACAGACAGGCAGGAATTGGTATCTCCCAACACCAGCACCGCGTCCGGCTTGATGTTTTCCATCAGCTGATAGGATTTGGCGATGATATTGCCCATGGTCTCGCCCAGGTCCTTACCCACCGCATCCATGTAGACCTCCGGGTCTGCCAGCTCCAGGTCCCGAAAAAATACGCCGTTGAGGTTATAATCGTAATTCTGTCCGGTGTGGGCAAGGATCGTATCAAAGTATTTGCGGCACTTTTTGATCACAGCAGACAGCCGTATGATTTCCGGCCTTGTTCCCACGATGATCAAAAGCTTCAATTTGCCGTTGTTCTGAAAGGAAACCATAATATCACTCCTCCCCTACTTTTTCAAAAAATGTATCCGGGTGCTCAGGGTCAAACTGCTCATTGGCCCACATAATGGTTACCAGGTCCTCGGTTTGGCTGAGATTGATGATCTCATGGGTGTAGCCCGGCAGCATATGTACGGCCCGGATGTTTTCTCCGCTCACCGGAAATTCCAGCACTTCCTCTGTCCCCAGCTTCCGCTGCCGGATCAGAGCTTTGCCGGAAACCACAATAAAGAACTCCCACTTGCTGTTATGCCAGTGCTGGCCCTTTACCTTTCCGGGCTTGGATATATTTACGCTGAACTGACCGCAGTTGTCCGTTTTCAGCAGCTCTGCGAAGCTGCCACGGTGGTCTGTCTTCATTTTCAGGGGGATGCTGACCCGCTCTTCGGGCAGATAAGACAGATATGTGGAGTACAGCTTTTTCTCAAAAGACCCCTCCGGAATTTGGGGCATGATCAGCGTATCCGCCTGGCTGCGGTACAGCTGCAGCAAGTCAACGATCTGTCCCAAAGTCACTTTATGGGTTACAGGCACGCAGCAGTATTTTCCGTTTTCCGTTAAGACAGGCTCCAGGCCGTCATAATCACAGCGGCAGAGCTTGCCCTCCAGGGCATCCAGCATACCTTCCACCAGGTCATCAATATACAGCAGCTCCAGCTGTGCTGCCCGGTCATTGACCTGAATGGGCAGGTCCCTTGCCACATTATGGCAGAACGTTGCCACCGCACTGTTGTAGTTGGGTCGGCACCACTTTCCAAACAGGTTGGGAAAACGGTAAACAAGGACGGCAGCTCCTGTCTGCTCGGCGTAAGAGAAGAACAGCTCTTCCCCAGCCAACTTGCTCTTGCCGTAGTCAGACTGGCCGTAGCGTCCGATCAGAGACGCCTGAATAGAAGACGACAGCATCACCGGACAACTGTTCTTGTACGCCTTCAGCTTGTCCAGCAGCATGCCGGAGAATCCAAAGTTACCGCTCATGAATTCCGCCGGGTCTTTGGGTCTGTTCACACCGGCCAAATGGAATACAAAATCCGCGTCCTTGCAGTACGCATCCAGGCAGGCAGGATCGGTATCTACATCATATTCAAAAATCTCGCCGATTGCAATATTTCGTGTTCGATTTTTTCCGTCACGGATGTTTTTTAAGTTCTCCGTCAGGTTCCGTCCCACAAACCCCTTTGCACCGGTTATGAGTATGTTCATAATTACTCCTTCGGTTGAAAATCAAGCCCTACCAAATCCAGAGCCCGTTGGTAGGCATCCACATTTTCATCGGTCACTTTTTCAATATCTTGTAGCTTGTTATGGATTTTTTTCCGGTCAAACAACAGGATTCTGAAGCCTCTGACAACCCAAAAGCACGGCAGAAGTATCGGTGCTTTCTTCAGCACGGGATACTCCACATTAAGCTCTTTGCAGCCGGGAAATACTGCTCGCACCAGTCTTTCCGTACTGCTTCTTTTCTGCCCGCCATGGTAACGGCTGTCCCGTGCCGCATAGGCCAAAATGGCGTTAGTATGCGTACCGTAAACACCGTTGGCAAAAATAAAGCTGGTAATAAACTCGCTGACGGCAGAAGGCTCCTCTCCCTCAAACCACACCCGTGTGGTGTGCATCACATTCTCGTAGAATTTATCCAGGCCCATTTTTTTCAGTTCCTGAAGAATGTAGTCCTGTTTCAGGTCCGGGTTGCTGTGCTGGTAAATCCAAAGGTCCACCAAGTGCCGAATGCCGATCCCGCTTCCGATATAATGCTTGGAAAAATGCGTAAACAGGAACAGCATATTGGTTTCCCCGGAAAATTCGTATCTATAAGGATGATCCACGGATTGAACCGCAAAATCCCAGCCTGTTCCAAAATACGAATAGAACTCACGGCTGCGTTCCGGCACCAGTTTCCTGTGCAGTTCCAAGACCAAACCGGGTGCCTTCCACACAATTTCGTGGTCTGTTTCGTAGTCAAACTTAAAGCCTGATTCCTGCATAATCTCCCGGATCCGGGGATACTGCTCTTCACGGATCAGGATGTCCGCATCACCCATGATCCGCATATCCGCTTGGGGATACAATTCCTTGAGGAGTACGCCTTTTAATGGCAGATACCGGATCTCATTTGCATCAAAAGCCGCCATCAGCTTCTGCAGCTGCTGTCTTTGGCGTTGGTCCATGTACATGTACTTGTAGGTTGACACAAACAGTTCCTTCATAACAGGCAAAGCTGTATCAACACCGCAATTTGCCGCACCGTAGTATATTAAATTTTCGATTTGATGTTTGCGGGCCAACTCCTGTATCTCTGCCAGATCACACATATCCGGCAAGGTTTTGGCTTTGCCGCTGATCGCACTATGTATCAGAGCAATAACACCTTGCTGCAAAGTGTCCATTATTTTCTTTCCTTCCACGCTTCCAATTCACTGCGAATATACTGCAAAGAGAGCAGTTTTTCTGTTACCTGCTCCACGCTCAGAAGTTCTGTATTGCTGGAATTAAATTCTGTCAGGTGATTGCGGTCCATGTCACCTTGTTTATAATATTTATCATAATTCAGGCCCCGCTTGTCACAGGGTACACGGTAGAAATTACCCATATCAACAGCACCGGCACATTCTTCATTGGTCAGCAGCGTTTCGTACATTTTTTCGCCGTGACGAATGCCGATCACTTTAATTTCATGATTGGGGGAAAACAGCCCGGTAACCGCTTTCGCCAGCACCTCAATGGTACAGGCAGGTGCTTTCTGCACCAAAATATCACCGGAAACACCATTTTCAAAAGCAAACAAAACCAGATTCACAGCCTCCTCAAGGCTCATAACAAACCGGGTCATAGAGGGCTCGGTAATGGTTATGGGATTTCCTAAGTTGATCTGTTCGATCCACAGCGGGATCACAGAACCTCTGGAGCACAAAACATTGCCGTAACGGGTACAGCAGATCTTGGTTTTTTCCGGAGCTACCGTTCTGGTCTTGGCAACAATGACTTTCTCCATCATCGCTTTGGAAGTCCCCATGGCGTTTACGGGATAAGCCGCCTTGTCTGTGGACAGACAAACAATGTTTTTAACGCCTGCTTCAATGGCGGCGGTCAACACATTTTCCGTACCCAGCACGTTGGTCTTCACCGCCTCAATAGGGAAGAACTCGCAGGAAGGTACCTGCTTCAGTGCTGCTGCATGGAAAATATAGTCCACACCATGCATGGCATTTTTTACAGAAGCCGGATCACGCACATCGCCAATATAAAAAGAAATCTTCTCTGCCGCCTCCGGGTATTGTGCCTGGAAGGCATGACGCATATCGTCCTGCTTTTTCTCATCACGGGAGAAAATTCGGATCTCACCAATGTCTGTCTGCAAAAAACGATTCAGCACCGCATTACCAAAGCTTCCCGTACCACCGGTGATCATAAGTGTTTTATCTTTAAATACCGACATATTGATTACCTCTTTTATATAGAGATTGAATGTTATTCTTGTTTATTTGGTTTAAGCAAAGCTGTCACAGATTTGATGATTGGGACAATATCCTTGTTGACAACAACACATCCCCATACAATCAACAAAGTACTGATTAAAATATCTGCTTGTAGTGACACGAAGAACAGAGATGATACTGCAGCCACTATTGCAGCAATGCACAACAGTAAAGGCTTCGTTTCTGAAGCACCTGTGTTATACAGTTTCAGTCCCACAAAAATTCGATATCCGTGACTAACTCCCAAGCTGCTTAAAACAGCAATCGCCACGCCAATCAGTCCCATAGAGGGAATCAGCAGATAACACAGCGTGATGGATGCAACAATCTGCAGAACGGGTGCGATTACAAAATGAATCGTCTTCTTTTGAATGTTTATGCCAACGGAATAGATCGTGGACAGAATATTCAGGCAGGCTGCCAGCAAAATCACCGGTGCAATAATATAGACTGTAAAATACTTTGCGTCCAACAACAGCACCAGCCAGCGTCGTAGCAAAACACATGCAGCAGTACCCAAGATAAGAATGATCGTTCCAACCATTCCAAACATGTGAAGGATTGGTTTAAAAAC
>JAZNZG010000081.1:0-2912 GCA_045594825.1 Faecousia sp.
TTAATAATAACACCGCTCATACCGACATGGATCTGCCATATCTTGGCACGGCAAATTCTGATAGCAATATAGTGAAACAGCTCATGGACCCCAGTGGCAGCAAACCAAGCAAGTGCCCACCTCCACGGAAATATTAAGAATGCCCCTGCAGTAAGAATTAGCAGCGACGGCTCAATGATAATGGAATCCTTTTTAACCCCTTGCACCATCCAGTATCTCCATACAAAAAGCGGTGACTGCACTTTTTATATCGGCATCCGACTTCAGCTCAACCATAAGTCCTGCAATCGCCTGTTTTGTTTGTGCAGGATCTCCCGGCAGCAGAAAGAATTCTAACGCCTTTGTTACCGGCGGATATAATGCAAGTATAATGATCATCAAAGCAAGAATAACCGCTGTCAAAATTTTAGCCTTTGATTTAATCCTTATCTTGTTTGGATACCTATTATTCTGTTCCGGATCATAAATAATTTTGTAGCTCATGAATCACCCTCCCCCATAGCATACGCTGCTATTAAAGAGGAAAATACCGCAGGTAAAAGCAGTTCAAGACTTGACAACAATTCGAATATTCAATATAATAGCAAGGCTATCGGGGTATGGCGAAGTTTGGTATCGCGCTTGGTTCGGGTCCAAGAGGCCTCGGGTTCGAATCCCGATACTCCGACCAAATAAAAGTCCACCCGCCGGGTGGGCTTTTTGTTTAGAGAAGCTGCATGCCTGAGGGTTAGCATTACCTTATTCAGTCTGCCATTTGACGGCAGCTTTCACTTATGATATTCTAAGGTGAAATTCTTACGGGAGGCACATGCTATGAAAAAGAAGCTATCAAGATTTCATATCGGTCTGCGGACAATCAAAACGACCGTAGCCGTTATTCTTGCCGTTGTCATTGTTGAAGCACTTGGCACAACGGATTCCAGACTGATTTTTGCCATGCTGGGTGCCATGGCAGCTGTACAGCCCACTTTTAAGGAATCGGTGGAGTCGTGCCTGTCCCAGGTCATCGGTGTTGTATTCGGTGCAGTTTGTGGTGTCGTACTGATGCTTTTCAAATTGCCCTCTTTGGTATCCATTGGTATTGGAATCATATTGGTCATCACACTTTATAATGTACTGCGGATACGCTATTCCCCCAGCCTGCCGTGCTTCATACTGGTCATGCTGTGCTCCACACCGGATGTGCAGCCGGTCATTTATGCTGCTGGAAGAATTTGGGATACGGCCATCGGCCTTTGTGTTGGCATGCTCATCAATATGCTTGTCTTCCCCTATGATAACAGCAAGAAGATTCGCTTTATTATTGAGAGTCTCGACAAGGAATTGATCCGATTCCTGCAGGACCTGTTTGACGGTGATGATGTTTACCCCGATACAAAGCAAATGCAGGCCGCTATTGACACCTTCGAAGCTCAGTTGCGGATTTTTACGAATCAAAAGCTGCTCCTGCGGCTGCGGCGTCAAAGCCAGGAACTTGAAATGTTTAAAGTCTGCGAAAACAAGGCAAGAGCACTGATATCCCAAATGGAAGTCCTTTGTGCAATGGGTCGACCCGGCAGGCTCAATTATGAAAACCGCACCCGCCTGAGCAACAGCGGAGCGAATATACAGGACGAGCGTCCTTTGGATTCCGTAACGGAGCGGGATGTTGTAACAAACTATCATGTATCACAAGTTCTGTCCATTCGGCGGGAATTGTTGGATGTACTACAAAAAATTCAAAAGGATTAATCTATGGCAAAGAAAGGCAATTACAACAGAATATGGGATTTGCCTTCTTTGATACGAAGGGTCATTACTGCATGGCTGTTTGCTGTAACGGCTGAGTATTGTTTGTTGCCTGCTTCTGCTCAAAACCTGCAGGAGTTGGACGGTATTGCGATCATGTCTAGCCTAAGAGTCATTATATTTGTCGCAGTGGCATTCCTGTTGCTGACCCTCCTTAACAAGGATAACGTTGAAAGGTGGGTGCTGGTCGGCATATTCGCTGTTCTGTCTGCTGTAAGCGTATGTTTTACTTATTCTTTGCCGTTTCTGATTGCTATCGGACTGATCTTCGTCATTCTAATCATTTACGCAATCTGTGGATGGGATAATGCACCTCCAGTAAGACAGGCATCTTCCTGTAACAATAAAAGCTGGAGCATAATTGTGGCAATTGCAGCCGTAGCTTTCGCTGTGTTTGTCAGCACTTGGACAGTTTGCAGAGTTTATACCTTCAGCACGCCTACCTACGATTTCGGTATCTTCTCCCAAATGTTCCACAGCATGAAAACAACCGGTCTTCCCATGACAACCCTGGAACGGGATGGATTACTGTCCCATTTTCGTGTGCATGTATCCCCTGTCTACTACCTGCTACTACCCTTCTATTACCTGTTTCCATACCCGGCCACACTGCAGGTATTACAGGCGATTATACTCGCATCGGCAGTTATCCCCCTGTGGCTTATTGGAAAGCAGCACAATCTCCAACCGGGCCTGCGTGCCTTAGTTTGTGTCCTGCTTCTTCTGTATCCTGCCTATTCTGGCGGCACCAGTTATGATATACACGAAAACGCATTTCTGACGCCCCTTCTTCTGTGGCTTTTCTTTTGCTTTGACAGAAAAACCATCCCTGTGGTGCTGACCTCAGCCCTGTTGGTACTGATGGTAAAGGAAGATGCTGCTGTATATGCTGCGATTGTAGCACTGTATTATTTACTACACGGACTTTTGCATAAGGATCGTTTTGAATGTGCATTAGGATCAATCGTAACCGCGATGTCCGTAATTTGGTTTGTACTGGTCACCGGATATCTGGCAAATGTCGGCGACGGAGTCATGACCTACCGCTATAATAATTTCATTTACGATGGTAGCGGATCCTTATTGACAGTTATCAAGGCAGTTTTACTATGCCCCATGAAAGC
>JAZNZG010000082.1:0-12091 GCA_045594825.1 Faecousia sp.
AAGTACGCCTTCATTCAGCAGGGCCTCAGCAAGGAATCCATGGCTGTTTTCGCCATTCTGCCCCAGTCCATCCAGCAGCAGCTGTTCCTGGAGCGTGACCCCCACGGCAACGTGCAGGTTTCCCTCATCGAGTCTGAGAAGCTCTTCTCCGCTCTGGTTAAGGACAATCTGGCAGCCCGTAAGGCCGCCGGCACCTATAAGGGCAAGTTCTCTGCTCAGCATCACTTCCTGGGCTACGAAGGCCGCTGCGCTTTCCCCTCCAACTTCGATGCTGACTACTGCTACTCCCTGGGCTACAACGCCTTTATGCTGATCCAGTACGGCTACACCGGCTACCTCAGCAAGGTCTCCAACCTGTCTAAGCTCGCTGAAGAGTGGGTGGCCGGCGGTATGCCCATCACCAAGATGATGAACATCGAGCGTCGTCACGGTGCGGACAAGCCCGTGATCCGCAAGGCTTTGGTGGAGCTGGAGGGTGCTCCCTTCAAGTTCTTTGAAGCACACAGAGCCGAATGGGCACAGGACACCTGCTATATCTATCCCGGTGCCATTCAGTACTGGGGCCCCGCTGAGGTCTGCGATCTGACCACCCGGACCCTGTCCCTGGAAAAGGCATAAGCATCCATAACCGGTTAAGACCTGTCTGCAAAATGCAGACAGGTCTTCTTTTCTTGGAGAAATTGTGCTATAATGAAAAAAAGGAGGTGTACAGCTGTGACGGACAAAACCAAAAAGATCCTTTGGGTCATCGCCCTGGTGATCTTTCTGGCCTTCTGTGCCGGAGTGGGTTACTACATCGGTGTGCCCATGGTGCGTATGGCAGACGAGCCGGAGGTGTTCCGTGCCTGGGTGGACGGCTTCGGCATTTGGAGCAGGCTGGTCTTTGTGGGCATGGTATTTCTGCAGGTCATCGTGGCACTGATCCCCGGCGAGCCCGTTGAATTGATGGCAGGCTACATCTTTGGTGCGGTGGAGGGAACGCTCCTGGCCATGGCAGGCATTTTGCTGGGCAGCTGGGTGGTGTTCGCCCTGGTGCGGCGGCTGGGACCCAAATTCGCAGAGGTGTTTTTTCCGGAAAAGGAGCTGCAGCGGCTGTCCTTTTTGAAGGATCCAAAAAAGTCCGGCATACTGGCTTTTATCCTTATGACCATTCCCGGAACACCCAAAGATCTGTTAAGCTATTTCGCGGGGCTGATGCCTCTGAAAACATATCAGTGGCTGGGCATCGTGGCAGTGTCCCGGATCCCGTCCCTTGTGACCTCCACTATATCCGGTGCGGCTGCGGGGGAGGAAAATTACCTGCTGGCGGGCATCGTGTTTGCACTGACGCTGGTGGCCAGCGGCATCGGCGTTTTGTATTACAGAAGGATCTGCAAAGAGCAGCAATAAACCCCGTCTTTCGACGGGGTTTTCGATGTATTATCGCCGTTTCCAGGTGCTGCGGGACAGCAGGACCAGCATGGGGAAGATCTCCAGACGGCCGGCCAGCATATCGATGATCAGTACGATCTTGGAAAGAACGCTGTATGCACCGTAGTTGCAGGTAGGGCCCACAATTTCCAATCCGGGGCCGATGTTGTTAAAGCAGGCCAGCACGGCAGAAACATTGGTGCCGATGGAGAAGCCGTCCAGGGAAATGATCAGAAAACTTAAAATGATAATGACCACATAGGCGGCAAGGTAGGCGTTGGTATTATCCAGCACCTTTTCATCCACGGTGCGTCCGTTGTTCCGGACCACCTGCACCTTCCGGGGGTTCAGCACCTGGCGGATGTTCCGCCGCAGGCTCTTGAACAGCAGCAGCACACGGGCCACCTTCAGGCCGCCGCCGGTGGAGCCGGCACAGGCACCCGTGACCATCAGCATCAAAAGAATGCCCTTGGAGAAGCTGGGCCAAAGGTCGAAGTCCGTGGTGGCGTAGCCGGTGGTGGTCACAATGGATGAGACCTGGAAGGCTGCATGGCGTACGGTCTCGCCCAAAGAGTCGTACATGGGGTAAACATTCAGCACGATGGCAACGATGGAAGCCAGTACGATGCCGGTGTACAGCCGCAGCTCCTCGTCCTTAAAGACGCTCCTAAACTGCCGCAGAAGCAGCAGATAGTAGCAGCTGAAGTTCACACCGAACAGGAACATGAAAACCGTGGTGACATTTTGTATGTAGGGAGAGTAGCCGGCCAGGGAATCGTTTTTAATGCCGAAGCCGCCGGTACCGGCAGTGCCGAAGGCGGTACAGACCGCATCCAGCAGGGGCATGTCTCCCAAAAGCAGGAGCACTGCATCGATGATGGTCATGACGATGTAGATGATATACAGGATCATGGCCGTCTGACGCATTTTGGGTACCAGCTTGCCCACATCGGGGCCGGGGCTTTCCGCACGCAGAAGATGCATGGTAAAGCCGGCACCCTTGCCGCCGCCGGGGGAGATGGCCAGCAGGAACACCAGAACGCCCATGCCGCCCAGCCAATGGCTGAAGCTACGCCAGTACAGCAGGCCCTTGGACAAGGACTCCACATTGGAAAGGATGGAGGCACCGGTGGTGGTGAAGCCGGAAACGGTCTCAAAAAAGGCGTCTACAAAATGGGGGATCTCTCCGGACAGCCAGAAGGGAAGACAGCCCAGCAAGCTGAGCACCAGCCAGCTGAAGCTGACGCAAACAAGACCCTCCCGGGCACCGAACAATCTGCCAGCCTTGCGGCACAGCAGAAACAGCAGTCCGCCCACAACCACCATAATGGCCAGGGTCAGCAGGAAACTGCGGACCGCACCCTGCTCACCATTGTAAAGACTGATGCACAGGGCCGGTATCATAAACACGGCTTCAATGGCAACGATCTGTGCCAGAAACCGACCGATCATTTTAAAATTCATAGATTACCTCTGCCCTCAGGCAAAAATATCATTGAGCTGATTCAGCACGCCACGCTCTCCGGAAACCACCACGACGCTGTCGCCGGGCTGGAATACAGACTCACCGTTGGGGATCTCGGTGGTGGTGCCATGGATGATGCCGGCGATGAGGACATTGGGCTGAAGCTTCATCTGCTTCAGCGGCACGCCGCAGTTTTTGGTGGATTCACCTACACGGAATTCCACCGCTTCGGCAAGCCCGTCGGCAATGGCATGGACGGACACGGCGGCACCGGTCTGATTCTCCATGGCACGGACATAACGGACGATGTGGTTGCAGCACAGCTCCTTGGGATATATGAGACTGCCCAAAGCGATGGAGTCGGCGATGGAGCTGTTCTCGCTGCGGCTGAGCTTGGTGATGGTCTGTCCCACGCCACGGCTGTGGGCATACAGGGAAATGACCATGTTGGTCTCATCCAGGCCGGTGAGGGTCACCAGAGCGTCACAGTTCTCAATACCCTGGTCCTCCAGGGTGCTTTGGTTGCTGCAGTCGCCGTGGATAATGGAGGCTTCCGGCAGCATGGAGGCCAGCTCTACACAGCGGTCGTGGTCCCGCTCCAGGATCTGAACGGAGATCTTGTCCTTTTCCAACAGCTTTGCCAGGTAGTAGCTGACCCGTCCACCGCCGCAAAGGATCACATCCCGCACCTTGCGGGTGATGATGCCCAGGTTTTTCAGCAGGGTGGTCAGGTGGGCGGTGGGTGCGGTGACGAAGATCCGGTCACCCTCCCGCAAAATAAAATTGCCCTTGGGGATAATGGCGTTGCCGGCACGAAGAACGGCACACACCAGAACTTTACAGTTGACGATGCTGGGCAGATCGAAGAGGGCAGCATCGCACAGCTTGCTCTTGCTGTCGATACGCAGCTCCACGATGACGGCACGGCCCTTGGCAAAGGTGTCACGCCGCAGGAAGCCGGGGTACTTGATCAGACGCTCGATCTCCACCGCTGCCAGCTTTTCCGGATTGATGGCCATGGACAGGTGGAACACATCCCGCATGGTCATGACCTGATCGGCATACTCGGGGTTGCGGATCCGGGCGATGGTGTGGATATTGGGATTGATGCCGTGTGCCGTCAGACAGCACAGCAGGTTTACTTCGTCGGCACCGGCTGAAGCGATGAGCAGGTCTGCACTCTGAACTCCTGCCTGCAGCAGCACTTCCTTGGAGACACAGTTACCGGAAATGCCGATTGCATCGTAACGCTCCACGGCGGTGGACAGCACCTGGCTGTTTCGGTCGATGAGGGTAAGATCATGCCCTTCCGCGGCCAACTGACGGGCCAGGGTCAGACCCACTTTGCCGCCGCCTGCAAGGATAATATTCATAACAGCCTCCTGAAAATATGGTTTTCGGGAAAATTTGTCATTATTATAGCAAATAACTTTTTCTATTGCAACACACAAACGCAAAAGAACCCCGTCGGCGACGGGGTCCTTTTATTTACAGCTCTTCCAGATAAACGACGCCGGGAATGCCCTGGAGCAGCTCCAGAATATCCAAGTGGTCGCGGCGTTTCTGAGACTTCATCAGGGCGATATAGGCCCGCACATTGGATTCGGTTTCCGAATCCCGCTCCCGCTGCACATCGCTGACTTCAAAATCCAGCTCCCGGACACACCGCAGGAAATCGCCCAGGGACACTTCGCTGGACAGCTCAAAATACAGCTCGAAGGTACGGGTCCTGCGACGCATTTTGTCGTCCATCTTCTGCATCAGGGACATGACCACGAAAACGGCCACGCCGCCCACCACAGCGGCCTCATAAAAGCCGATGCCCAAAGCAAGACCCACGCCTGCTGCGGACCAAAGACCGGCAGCGGTGGTCAGACCCTTGATCTGGCTGCGGCGGGTGACGATGATGGTTCCGGCACCCAAAAAGCCGATGCCGCTGACCACCTGGGCACCCATACGCACCGGGTCACCGGTGCCGTAGGCCTGGAAAATGAACTGGTTGGTGAGCATCACAAGACAGGCACCCACACACACCAGCATATATGTACGCAGTCCGGCGGCACGGTTTTTCATGCCTCGCTCCAGACCGATGATGCCGCCGATGATCACAGCGGCAAGAATCCGCAGTACCACTGCAAGATAGGTTACTTCACGAATGACCATAAGGACACCCCTTTCACAAAAATGATATGCATCTTATTTTACCGCGATGGCTTCGATCTCGCAAAGCACACCCTTGGGCAGCTGTTTAACAGCCACGCAGCTCCGGGCGGGTTTGGAAATGAAGTAGCGGGCGTAGACCTCGTTGAATGCGGCGAAGTCGCCCATGTCTGCCAGGAAGCAGGTGGTCTTGAACACATTTTCAAAACCCACACCGGCGGCTGCCAGCACGGCTCCTACATTTTTACAGCTTCTGTCTGCCTGGGCGGCGATGCCCTGGGGGACGGAGCCGTCAGCGGGATCTACGGGGATCTGACCGGAGGTATACACCAGGCCGTTTACTTCATAGCCCTGGCTGTAAGGACCAATGGCTGCCGGGGCATTGGAGGTGGAAATGATGTTCATATAGTTGCTCCTTTCAAAATGTGCTGCTTAGTTTTCCAGCATCTGTGCTTCACGGGTCTGACAGGTGAACAGAAGCACCTGCTTGTTTTCTGCGGTCTCCTTCAGCACCTCCATGGCGGCGGCCAGACGGGTATCGTCAAAGCGTACCAAAGCGTCATCCAAAACCAGGGGGGCGTTGGGAGTCAGCTCCTCTGCCACCGCCAAACGCAGGGCAAGATACAGCTGGTCCACGGTGCCGTCGCTACGCCACAGGCTGCCTCTGAGGGTGTCCTCGTTTTCGGCACTGACCTGCAGGCTCATATCCGAACCCAGGGTCAGCCGGTCATAGCGGCTGCCGGTGAGTCGGGAGAAGATGGCCTGTGCCCGCTGGGAAATACGGGGTGCAAACCGCCGCCGCAGTTGGGCGGAGGCTTCCGTAAGGGTTTTTAGGGCAAGCTCCAGGGCATCGTAGGTGTCCTGCAGCTTTTGCAGCCGGGCATTCACAGCCCCAAGCTGCTGCTGCAGCTCCTCTTCCTGTCCCAGGGTGGTCATCTGTCCCTGAAACTGGCCGATTTGTTTGATGATCTGCCGCTGCTCAGAGCCGCAGTCTGCCAGCAGCCGGTCTGTTTCTTCCTTGGTATAGTTGAGATCGTCCGGGAACTGTGGCGGAGCCACAGGCTTACTCAAAGCCTGCAAAGCCGCCGTGTGGCTGTCGGCACGGATCACTTCCCGCTGTGCCGCATCCAGTGCGTCCAGGTCCTGAAGTGCCTGCCGGATACGCTCCCGGGTCTCATGCAGGTTGCTGCCGCCGGTGTGCTGCTGCAGCCTTTGGCGAATGGACGCCTGCTGCTGCAGGAAACGGGACTGGGCATCCTCCCAGCTCAACTGTGCCTGGGCATACCGGCTGCAGGACTGAGCATAGGCCACAGCCCTTGCGGTCCAGTCATCGGGGTCGGCACTGCCATAGCGGGACAGCAGCCTGCCGATGAGCACTTTGTTATTGCGGTGCCGGATCGCGGCCAGCACCAGGCTCAAAACACCCGGCAGCAGGCACCAAAATGCCCAGGACTCTTTTGTGATAATGAAACCGATGGCACATGCCGCGATACAAATCAGGGCAATGAGCATTAGACCCAGGGGCCGGGGATCCTTTTTTGCATACAAATATGCGTGACGGTCTGCCTCGGTGGCTTTGGCGGCCTGCTCCGGTGTCATATCCGCAAACAGGGGATCGGCATCCGGCTCCTGGGGAGGACGGTGGAGCATCTGCTGCTCCATCTGCAACACTGCCTCCTCCTGCTGTAATTCTTTTAGCGTGTGCTGCTGCCGTTCCAAAATTTGGCGTTCCGGGTAGGCTGCACATTGCTGCTGCAGCCGGGACAACTGCTCCCGGGCCTGTGCCTGGGCTTCTTCCGCTGCCCGGATACGACCGGCATTTTCCTGTGCGGCCCGGTAAGCCATGGCGTCACGGTGGTTGGCAAGGAGCCTGCCGTGCTCCTCCAGCTGCTGCTGCCGCAGCAGCAGCCGTTCATGCTGATCCTGCATTGCGTACAGACGGGAAAGCTTTTCTTCCAGTGCGGCTTTTTGAGCCAGTGCCTGGGGGATCAGACCGTTGGCACGGTTGGAGCGGCACTGGTTTTTCAGATCTTTTAATTTTTGTGCCAAGGCATCGCTGGCACCCGACTCGTCACCGGTGGTGACCAGGGCGTTGAGCCTTCGCCACAATGCCTGGTCCTCGGTGACCGGCAGGTCGGTGAGCTTCAAAAAGCCGGCACGGGTGAATACGCTTTTTTCCACACCCAAAAGCATCTGCCCGCAATTGGTGGCGGTCAATTCCGGTACTTCCACGCCGGTGTTCGTTTCAAATGCACGGAAAACGCCGAAAATGCTCCGGCCCTTGGTGGAACGCTCTATGGTAATGTCCCGCCCGTTCCAGCAAATATCCATACTGCCGGACATGGGAGAGCCGGACCAGGGTGCATACCGCTCCTTTATCGCAAGGGTGTCCTGGGTGGTGCGTTCCCGGGTGTCGATGCCGTAGAGCATGGCCATGAGAAAGGCACACCAGGTGCTCTTGCCCCACTCGTTGGGGGCATGGATGATGTTCAGACCGGGCCGGAGGTTCAGGGTTTCATGCTCCAGCTTGCCGAAGGTGGCGGTCATGGAATAGATCTTCACGGCAGCACCACCTCCTGTCCGTCCAAAATGCGGCGGCAGATCTTGGCTGCCAGTAAAATTTTATTTTGTTCTTCCTGATTTTTGCCAGCCAGGGAATCCTGCAGCAGGCGGAAATAGGTGCCTTCAAAGGAATCCTCCCCGGCACTTTTCCAAATGTCCACCGGGGGAACGGTCCTGTCCCGCAGCTCCAGGTTGGGGAAGCGGCTGTAAGCGGCACACAGAGCCTCCAAATCCGGTTTCTCACTTTCACCCACAAGGGTGACGCGGTAAAAATCACGGCTTCCCACAGGGGGCAGGAGGCTGTCAAGGCCTTCCGGCGTGGTTTCCAAATCAAAAAACCGTGGCACATCCAGGGGAACAAAACGGAGAGATGTATCTTCTTCCAGCGTCACAATATACACGCCCTTTTCCCCCTGCTCGTCATAGCCCCGGCCCATGGGACAGCCGGGCCATGCACACAGGGTAGAGCCTGCCTTAAAGTGGCCGCCCTTGTGGATATGACCCAAAGCCAGATAGGCAAGGCCGGAATCCGCCACCTGTGCATGGGTGACAGGGCAGTAGGGGGAGGACACCTGGGTGGGGTCCCCGTGGACAACAGCGACGGCCCTTTCTTCGGCATGGAAGTCCTGCAACAGACCCGGGCAATCCATGGCGGTAAAGCCGGCTCCGTATATAGTAAGACCCAAATCCTCCAAGCAGACCTTTTCCCAGCTCTGCCGGGTGAAGATACGCACATTGTCCGGGAACTGCTCCGTCAGCCAGGGGGAGGAGATGTGGGCAAAATCATGGTTACCGGGAGAAATGAACACCGGAACGGCCATCTCCGCCAACGCGTTTTTCAAAACAGCAAGGCTGTCGGCGGAACAGGGTCCGTCGAAAATATCGCCGCTGATTAGCACCAGCTGGCAATTTTCCTGTCTGCACAAAGCAGCGATCCTGCCGGGAAGCTGCAACAGCTCACGGCGTAAAAGCCGGGTCTGCTCCTCAGATCTGCCCACCAGGGGGGAGTCCAGGTGCCAGTCGGCGGTGTGTAAGAGTTTAATCACAGACATCCACCCTTTCCGCACCGGTACACAGGCCGGTCTGTGTGTCCACGGTGAAAAGTACGGCTTCCATTTTGGTGGGGCCCTCTGCCCACTGGTAGCGGTTTGGCAGGTCGCCCCGGAACTTGGCGATAGACAGGTCGGGACGGATGCCCAGTACGGAATGCACAGGGCCGGTCATACCCAAATCGGTGACATAGCCGGTGCCCTTGGGAAGCACCTGGACATCGGCGGTAGGCACATGGGTGTGGGTGCCCCACAGGGCACTGACCCGTCCGTCCAGCATATAACCCATGGCCAGCTTTTCCGAGGTGGCCTCAGCGTGAAGCTCCACGAAGATCAGCTTGGTATCCAGGACCTTGAGGATCTTATCCACTGCCAAAAAGGGGTTGTCCGGGGTGTAGTCCATATTCACCCGGCCCTGGAGGTCGATGACCGCCACCGGGCCGGCGGAGGTTTCGTAAACGCCCCAACCCCTGCCCGGAGCCTGGGGAGCATAGTTGGCAGGACGCAGGATCCGGTGGGAATCTTCCATGTATTCTGCGATCTCACGCTTGGCGAAGGTGTGGTTGCCCATGGTGATCACATCGGCACCGGCATCCAGAATATCTTCTGCCTGTCGGGGCGTCAGCCCCACCACAGCGGCATTTTCACCATTGACGATGACAAAATCCGCACCGGTTTTTCTTTTGAGATAACGCAGGCTGCGGCGTATCCGGTCCAGTCCCGGATTTCCCACCACATCGCCTACACATAAAACTTTAAAATCCATAGGGAGCCTTCTTTCTGATTATCGCACCGATTTTGCGTACTGGGTGGGCGTGATGCCGAATTTCTCCTTAAACTGCCGGGAAAAGTGATGCACCGTGGAGTAGCAAAGAGCCTGGGAGATTTCCGTAAAATTCATGCTGCCCTCCCGGATCATCTGCTTGCTCTGCTGAAGCTTGATGCGGCGGATGTACTCACCGGGAGCGATCTGCAGATACTTGTGGAACAGAGCGGTAAGGTAGCTGGCACTGACACCGGTGTTCTGTGCCACCACCGGTACAGACAATTTTTCCCGGACATGGGTGCCGATATACTGCTGTGCCTGGCGGATGATCTCGTTTTCTGCATTGACATTATGGGAAAGCTGCACCTTGCCGGTATGGGCATCTGCTTCCCGCAGCAGGGTGACCAGCAGGATTTGCAAAAGGCTGATGAGCATATCCGTGGCGTGTCGGCCTGCCTGCTCCTGTTCCCGCTGCATCTGCCGCAGGAGGGTGGTGACCTTTTGTGAGGCGGTAAATTTCCGGTTGGCAAGACCCGACAGATCACAGCCCGTCACATGGAAGATAGCGGTGATGAACCGGGGAGCCACACCAATGTCGGCGTACTGCATATGCCACTGACCGGGAGCGTACAAAACCAGCTCGCCCTGCTCCACCTGCAGGTCCAGGCCGTCGGCCACGGAATGGAGGGAGCCTGTGTCCACATACACCAGCTCTGTCATGGAATGAGACTCTCCGGGGAACAGGAAGCCCTGCTCCCGCTCCTGATAAAAGAAGGAGTAAAGGGTCTCAACCCGTAGCTGGGGACGGACTTCAAAATGGTGGCTGCGGACGGTATTGCTCAGATGCCGGGGCATGGAAAAGGCGGAAAGCTGCACCGACCCCCGCTCCTGCATGCAGATGAGGGAAAACCACACGCCGCCGTGGAGCTGCACCGGCTTGTCCAGGTAGAAGTCCCGGTAAGCTGTGCCGTCTGTGGATACGGACAATACCACCGGCCCGGCTTCACTTTTGAGCCAGGTGTCTGCCGCGGTCTGATAATACACCGTCCGGTCCGGTAAAAGGGAGATGGAATGGTGATTGGCAAAGGGGGCAGGCCGGTTTTTATCGGGCAAAATGGTACCAAAGTCCCGGAACGCCTGCTGCGATAAGCTTTGAATCATTTCCGATCCCCCCTAAAAAGCGTAATAGCGTCACCTTTTGGTGACGCTATTAGTATATCGCAAATAGTTGAAAATGGCAAATGGTATTTTATAATTTACACAACGCCTATCTTTGGTAATCGAACTGCATGTCGTAGATATCCACCACATCGCCGTCCTGGATGCCCATCTCCTCCAGACGCTGGAACAGACCGCACTTGCGAAGCTGCAGGTCAAAGTAGTTCCGGGATTCGTAGTCGTCGAAGTTGATGTTCATAATCAGCCGCTCCAGCCAGGTGCCGGTAATGACCCAGGTGCTGCCCAAATGCTCGATGAGCAGATCCCGGGGGTCGCCTGCGGATTCAATGACTTCCACATACTCCGGCTCGTAAATGGTCACAGGAGGCAGGGTGCGGAGCTTTTCTGCCACCACACGCATCAGATTCCGTGTGCCCTGGGTGGTGCCTGCGGAAATTTCGTACAGCTCACAGCCAGCTGCCTCCACATGCTTAAGCAGCCGCTCCAGGTTGTCAGAGTCGGGGGGGAGCAGGTCGCACTTATTGGCGGCCACGATCATGGGACGGTTGCTCAAATCAACGGAATAGTTGGCCAGCTCCTCACAGATGGCGTCAAAATCCTCCACGGGATCTCTGTCCTCGCTGCCGGATACATCCACCACATGGACCAACAGACGACAGCGGTCAATGTGCCGCAGGAAATCGTGGCCCAAGCCTGCTCCGTCGGCTGCACCCTCAATAATGCCGGGGATGTCTGCCATAACAAAGGATACGCCCTCGTCCACATAGATCACGCCCAGGTTGGGGAAGAGGGTAGTGAAGTGGTAGTTGGCGATCTTGGGACGGGCGTTGGAGGTGACGGACAAAAGGGTGGACTTGCCCACATTGGGGAAGCCTACCAGGCCCACATCTGCCAAAAGCTTCAGCTCCATGATCACATCCCGCTCCTGACCCTTCAGGCCGGCCTTGGCAAACCGGGGGACCTGACGGGTGGGTGTGGCGTAATGGGCGTTGCCCCAGCCGCCCCGGCCGCCCTTGGCGATGATAAAATCCTCGCCGGTGGACATATCCACGATGATGGCACCGGACTCTGCGTCCCGGACAACGGTGCCCCGGGGCACCTGAATAATGAGAGGCTCGCCCCGCTTGCCGCTCATCTTGCGGCCCTGGCCGTTCTGACCGGACTGTGCGGCATATTTTCTTTTATAGCGGAAGTCCAGCAGGGTGGACAGGTTGTCATTGACACGCAGGATCACACTGCCGCCATGACCGCCGTCGCCGCCGTCGGGACCGCCGGAGGCCACATATTTTTCTCTGTGGAAGGCCCCCGCACCGTCGCCGCCTTTGCCGCCGATGACGGTGATCCGCACCTTATCTACAAACATTTCCATATTAAGAGCCTCCTTTGTATGGGGGGGGACAAGCAAACTTCAGTGGACAGTTGACAATGGACAGTTGACAGTTATGGTATTTGCTTTGCAAATGATTTTATTCTTCGCCACAGGCGATACCGCAACTTTCA
>JAZNZG010000083.1:0-12428 GCA_045594825.1 Faecousia sp.
CAAGAAGTACAAGCCGGCGCATGGACGCAGAGCTTTGCATCATCAATCTTTGCCAGCCTGAACTGGTGTTGGACGGTGATGCTCTCAATGCCCGTATCACCCGGATCGAAGATCAGCTACACAGCGGCAGCATCACAGTTAAGGAAACACGCCCTGCAGAGCAGGAGGAAGAAGAAAGACCGCCCATGCCCGTTGATGAGGATGCTCCCCCTCCGCAGGAGGTGGTATCTGCACCCTGTGCAGAGGAGACTCCCATCGGTTTTTGGACGGACGTGGCGACCCAGGTAAAAAAGGAATTAAAGCCTCCGGCCGCCGGCTTTTTCGGGACGACACCCAACGCACCGGTAAAGGGCGTTCTGCAAAATGACCGCCTTGTGTTGGTATGCAGCAATAAGTTTACTGCCGAAGTCATCAATAAGCCGGACGTTTTGGAGCTCGTTTCCCGTAAGGCATCGGCAAAGCTGGGCAGACCTGTCCGTGTGACGGTGACGGACCGGGACGGTGGAAATTTGAAAAATGAACAAATGGAGCGGCTGCTGGACTTCGGCAGAGCCCATTCCGACATTGTAAAAATTAAGGAGAACTGACATGGCAAAAGGTGGATTCCGGGGTATGCCCGGTGGAATGAATCAGGCTGCTATGATGAAGCAGGCTCAGAAGATGCAGCAGGAGATGCTGCGTATGCAGGAAGAGATGGAAAGCAAGACCTATACTGCATCCGCAGGCGGCGGCATGGTCAAGGCAGAAGTCAGCGGAAAAAATGAGCTGGTTTCCCTGGAGATCAACCCCGAAGCAGTGGATCCCGATGATGTGGAGATGCTGCAGGACATGGTGATGGCTGCGGTAAATGAGGCACTGCGTACTGCCGAAACAGACAAGGCTAACAGCATGGCCCGTATGACCGGCGGTCTGAATCTGGGCGGTCTGTTCTAAGGAGGCAATATGCAATATTTTCCCGCGGCATTGCAGGACCTTGCGGATCAGTTTGCCCGGCTGCCCGGTATCGGCGGAAAAACCGCTCAACGCCTGGCGTTTCATGTGCTGAGCTTGCCTGTTGATGAGGCACAGAGCTTTGCAGATGCCATTATCGAGGCCAAACGGACAGTCCATACCTGCCCTGTCTGCCAGAATTTGACCGACCGGGAGCTGTGCCCCATTTGTGACGACGAGACCCGCGACCACAGCGTGATCTGTGTTGTGGCAGAGCCCAAGGATGTGATCGCTATGGAACGGAGTCGGGAATTTTCCGGTGTGTACCATGTGCTTCACGGTGTGATCTCTCCGCTGAACCATGTCACCCAGGATGATATTCGTATCCGTGAACTGCTGCACCGTGTAGGCTCCGGCCAGGTGCAGGAAGTGATCATGGCAACCAATCCGGATACGGAGGGTGAAGCGACCGCCATGTATATCTCCCGTCTGCTGCGACCCATGGAAGTAAAGGTTACCCGTCTTGCCTATGGCGTGCCGGTAGGCAGCCAGCTGGAATATGCCGATGAAGTGACCCTTTCCCGGGCATTGGAAGGCCGTCAGGAAATATAAAAACTGTGCCGCATGCTTTTATGGCATGCGGCACTTTATTATTCTTTTTCCTTGTACTGGACAAAGCCCAGTGTCATATAGTCCAGATATACCTGCTTGTCCGGGGTCTTGCCCATAGTCACACGATGGCAGTTGACTTCCCAGACAGGGGAATTGTTAAGCTTACCTGCCCTTATCTCAAATACATGGTTCCAGCTTTTTCCTTCCATGTACTGATCCTCACGGAGAAAACGGATCAACTCCAGACCCCGGAAATTAAATGTGGGAAAAGCATTTTTGATACAGGATTCAAAAAGAATATTGGCATCCCGGACGCTTCCAAGCTGGAACACACTGCGAATCATTGCACCATAGTCTTGCATGACGATTCCTCCTTACAGTTTGGCGTAAACTTTATCTAAAAACCGCTGTGTGCTGATAACAGCACGCTTGTGGGTACCTTCGCCGATCTTGCCGGTTTCATCATAAGCAGTGACCTGGAAAGTGATCATACTGCCGTTGACTTCCGTGACTTCAGCCTCCGCACGTACCTCCAAACCAACGGGTGTTGCAGACAGATGGGAAATATCCAAAGCGGTACCTACAGATGTCTTATCTTCGGGCAGAGCCTCTGCGATCGCATCACAGGCAGCACCTTCCATAAGTGCCACCATACAGGGGGTAGCGTAAACCAAAAGAGAGCCGGAGCCTACCTCATAAGCGGTATCGGCACGCTCTACCATGGTGGTTGCAGTACCCTTCATTCCAACTGTAATTTCCACAATAATCGCCTTCCTTTCCAAGTCAAATATATCTTAAATTAAACCCGGTGTCAACAAAAGGATTGCACTTTTGATGCAGATGGTCTATAATTGCCTGGAAGAAATGAGGAAAAAGCCGATGAGAAATACGAACGCAAAAGCAATGGCTTTGGGTGGTGTTTTGGGGGCCTTGGCTCTTGTAATTATGTGCATGGGTGGACTGATCCCCTTTGCAACTTATGTATGTCCCATGCTCTGTACCATCTGCCAGTATATTGTACTGCAAAGCTGCGGCAAACGGATGGCCTGGGTGTGGTATGGGGCTGTGGCACTGCTGAGTCTTTTGATGGGACCGGATAAAGAGGCGGCGGCTGTATTCGTGCTGCTGGGATATTACCCTATATTAAAGCCGGTGCTGGAAAAAAGTCGTTTCAGCATTTTGTGGAAACTGCTGCTGTTTAACGGTGCAGTAACATTGCTGTATACAGTCCTGATCCACCTGCTTGGTTTGGCAGATGTAATGGCGGAAACAGAAGAACTGGGGTTCATCGGCCTTGCGGTCATGCTGCTGTTGGGTAACCTGGTGTTCTTTTTGCTGGATCGCTTGCTGACCATGCTGCAGAAAAAACAGTGGAATAAAAAGAGGAGATAAAAATGACATTCCGGTATTTTTTGGATTCAGAAGAGACCATCGTTTCAGGCGTGGGATTCACCCATTTTGGAACACTCCACTTTTGCTGGTTGGCATTGTTTGTGCTGACGGTGGTGATCAACTTCTTTGTCTATCGTAAACTGGACGATCACGGAAGAACCCGCTGGAGAAAAATCGTTGCTCTGACCCTGGGTATTGCAGAGATCATTAAAATTTTGCTCCACATCATCGGCGGCACCTTCCTGTGGGATTATTTGCCGCTGCATCTGTGCGGAATCAATATTTTCCTGATTTTGATCCATGCATACAGACCCTCCAAGCTGCTGAATAACTTTTTATATACGGTCTGCATTCCCGGTGCTATGGCGGCGATCCTGTTCCCCAGCTGGACAAGCCTGCCTCTTTTGAATGCATTTCACATTCACAGCAGTATTGCCCATATTCTACTGGCAATGTACCCGCTGGTCCCTGCACTGAACGGAGATATGAAGCCCAGCTATAAAATGATGGCTAAGTGCCTGGGCCTTTTGGCACTGATGGCCATTCCCATTTATGGGATCAATCTGCTGTTGGATACGAATTTTATGTTCCTCATGTATGCTGCACCCAATAATCCCTTGTACTGGTTTGGACAGAACTGGGGCAGTCATCTTTTGGGTTTCCCGGTGATAATTGCAGGTGTTATGATCGTCATGTATCTGCCTATGGAGCTGTATCGCAAACTGAAAAAAGAAAAAGAAATCCCGAAGATCGGTTGATCTTCGGGATTTTCCTTACATGTCGTAAATACCCATTATCAAGATACCAGCGAAGGTGACGAAGATGCAGGCATAGTGCTTCCAGCTCAGCTTTTCCTTCAGGAAGATGCGGCTCCACAGGACGGAGGCCATGCAGTAGGAGGAAATGATGGGAGCAGCCAGAGCGGACTCGCCGTCTGCCAGTGCATAGATGTAAGCGAACTGACCGGCAGTTTCAAAGATCGCACCGATGTACTTGGGAGCTTCCATCTTGGGCAGCAGCTTCTGCTTCTTGATGATGACAGTGTAAATGAAGCAAACGATACCGGCAGCCAGGAAAGTCAGCTCGTATGCAACATTGGCAGAATCCTCGTTGAGGGTCTCCAGTACCAGATCGTCGGCAAAGGTGCCGGCTGCATCCAACAGGCAGTAGGCGATGGGCAGAGCCAGTGCAAGCCAGGACTTGGCGTACTTGTAGTTGGAGGCTTCCTGTCGTGCGGCACGAAGGGCATCGTCTTCATTGGCTTCCACGAAGCCCAGACCGATGACACCGGCACATGCCAGAGCGATTGCCAGATACTGCGGCCACTCCATCACATCGGCAGTACCGGTGATAATGGCGATAATGGCCACCAGTGCACCGGATGCATTACAAATGGGGGAGGATATGGACAGCTCAATGTACCTTAGACCCACATAACCCAATGTCATGGAGCCGATGTACAGCAGGGAAACAGGCAGGTAGGTGAGGATCACATTCCAGCTGATCTCCACACCACCCACAAAGATCTCATACATGGCATGCAGACCCATAACAAGACCCACGGCCATAACCATCTTAAACTGGCTGTACTTATCCTTTGCATCACGGCAGCCGATCTTGGAGAAGAAGTCAGAGCCGGACCAGCACAGCAGGGCAATAATTGCAAACCAAAACCAATTCATTGTATTACCTCTTTCTGCTCGTATTTTACATATTGATGAGACCGGCATCCACCATTTTCTGCAGGCTCATTAGAATACCAAGTTTTGCGTGCAGCCAGGTCAGACCGCCCTGGAAGTACACAGCGTAGGGGGGACGGATGGGACCGTCGGCAGACAGCTCAATGGAAGAGCCTTGCACGAAGGCACCGGCAGCCATGATGACCTTGTCATTGTAGCCGGGCATATCCCAGGGCAGGGGCGTTGCGAAGGAATCCACTGGTGCTGCGGCCTGGATGCCCTTACAGAAGGCGATCATGCCTTCCTCACTGCCCAGCTCCACTGCCTGAATAATGTCATGACGGCTCTCTGAGGCGTTGGGAACACATTTGAAGCCCAAAGGCTCATACAGATTTGCTGCAAAGATGGCACCCTTTTCCGCACCGGCAACCACAGTGGGAGCCATAAAGAATCCCTGATACAGACTGGGCATCAGGCCCAGGTTGGCACCCACTTCCTGACCCAGACCGGGAGCAGACAAACGATAGGCACAGCGGCTGACACATTCCTGCGTGCCGCAGATGTAGCCGCCGATGGGAGCAAGACCTCCGCCGGGGTTCTTGATCAAAGAGCCAACCACCATATCGGCACCTACATCGGAAGGCTCGATGGTTTCCACAAATTCGCCGTAGCAGTTATCCACCATCACCAACAAACCCGGTTTGACCTGTTTGCAGAATGCGATCAGCTCACCGATCTGCTTTACAGAGAAGGTGGGACGGGTAGCATAACCTTTGGAACGCTGGATGGTGACCAGCTTGGTTTTTTCGTTAATGGCGTTGCGGATGCCTTCATAGTCGAAGGTTCCGTCTGCCAGCAGATCCACCTGGCGGTAGGATACGCCGTACTCCGCCAAAGAGCAGGGACTTTCCCGGATGCCGATCACTTCCTGCAAGGTGTCATAGGGCAGGCCAACAGGGCTGAGCAGCTCGTCACCGGGGAGCAGATTGGCAGACAGGGCAACTGTTAGAGCGTGAGTGCCGCAGGTGATCTGCGGACGGACTAAAGCTGCTTCCGTATGAAACACATCTGCATAGACCTTTTCCAGATTATCGCGGCCCACATCATCATAGCCGTAGCCGGTGGTAGCGGCAAAGCAGGCAGCGGAGACACGGTTTTTCTGCATGGCCGCAATCACCTTTGCCTGGTTGTGTTCAGCAACCTGGTCGATGGCATGGAAACGGTCTGTTAATTTTTTGATGGTCTCCTCGCCGTAGTTGTAAACTGCAGGAGAGATACCCATAGTTGTATATAATTCCATCAATTCTGTCATGGTTTATTCCTCGCTTACATTACTTTCAAAAATTTGATCTGCCAAATCGCTTAAAAGCTCCGGTCGGGAAACGATCAGACCCTTATTTTCTTCGCCGAGTATCAGCAAGGTGTCTCCGGGACGGATTTTGAACAGGTCACGGGCTTCCTTCGGGATCACGATCTGCCCACGGTCGCCTACTTTGGCTGTACCAAATACGCGTCGGGCATTGGCTTTGCCAAGAATATGCTTGCCACCTGCCATAGCAATCCTCCTTTCGTACTTTTCATACTTTTCACACCTAAGAGAGTATAATGAAAACTGCGTAAATTGTCAAGTACCGGGACAATCTTTTCAAGTCGCCAGCCTGCAACTTTACCAAAATAAAGCGGTAAAGCGTATATGGATTTATGCACCCATACAAAAGTGCGTTATACAGCAAATTAACACTTTACAACTTTATCATGCTAAAGTATAATCAAGACATAAAACATCCCGCAAGGGGAGAAGAGAGGTATATCGATATGAAAAAGACCATTGCTGTGTTGCTTGCTGTACTGCTGCTCCTGTCCTGTTTTACAGGCTGCGGTAAAAATGAGGCAAAGACCGTTGTTGTGGGCTATACGATCTATGCACCTATGAACTATTTTGAAGAGGGCAGCGATAAGCTCATTGGCTTTGATACGGAGCTTGCTGAGGCAGTATTTAAAAACCTTGGCTACGAGGTCCTGTTCCAGGAGATTGACTGGAACCAGAAGTATACAGACCTGGACTCCGGAGCCATTGACTGTGTGTGGAACGGCTTTACCTGCAATACCGCTGATGATGACGGAATCCTGCGTTCGGAAAAGGTGGACTTCTCTTACAATTACATGGAAAACCGGCAGGTTATTGTTGTCAAGAACGATTCTCCCATTGCAACTGCTGCGGATCTTGCAGGTAAGCAGGGTGCTGCAGAAAGCGGCTCTGCCGGTGAGACTTACGGCCAGGGTTTCGACGGAACGACCATCAAGGGCTTTAACTATCAGACCGAATGCCTGTTTGAAGTGAATGCAGGTTCTGTGGACTTTGCGGTTTTGGATGCTCAGCTTGCCAAGAGCTACTGCGGCAATGGCGATTACGCAAATCTTAAGATCGTGGAAGACCTGTCCAGTGATGTGGAGTACTATGCCATAGGCTTCAAGAAGGGCAGTGATCTGACTGCACAGGTCAACAAGGCCTTGGAGGAACTGGCTGCCGACGGCACCATTGCAAAGCTGGCTGAGAAGTACGATGTGGTCAATACCACCATCACAGACTTCTCCGATCAAAAGTAAAAAACATAAGGGCGGCTTTCTGCCGCCCCTATGCCATGTATATACAATTTTATTTTTTGGAGATTCAACTATGTCTTTTTGGGAAGTTACCCTGTTTTTGTGGGATGGATTTTTAATATCCCTGCTGATCTTTGCGGTAACATTGCTGTGCGGTATTCCTTTGGGTTTGCCCATTGCTATGTGTTCTATGAGCCGTTTTAAAGTAGTAAAGTCCATATCCAAAGTGATCGTTTGGATCGTCCGTGGCGTGCCGCTGATGCTGCAGATCTTTATCATTTACTATGTGCCGGGGTTGCTGTTCAACACACCTGTCTTTAGTCAGGTAGACCGCTATTTCTTTATCAATTACGGCATAGCCGATGCCGGACGCATTACTGCGGTGCTGATCGCTTTTTCCATCAACTACGCATGCTATTTTTCCGAGATCTACCGTGGCGGCATCGAAAGCATTTGCCAGGGACAGTACGAGGCCGGGTATGTGCTGGGTTTGACCAAGCGTCAGATATTCTATAAGATCATTCTCAAGCAGGTGATACAGCGTATCGTGCCGCCCATGTCCAACGAGATCATTACCCTTATCAAGGACACCGCTTTGGCCAACTGTATTATTGTCTGCGAGATCATCAAGCAGGCAAAGGAGCTTGCCGCCACCAAGGCGATGGTCTGGCCTCTGTTTTATACCGGTGCGTTCTACCTGGCCTTTGTGGGGATCCTTACCATTGTGCTGAACAAGACAGAAAATAAACTCAGCTATTTCAGGAGTTAAAATGAAAGTATTAGAAGTAAAGGACATAAAAAAGAATTTCGGTAAAGTTCAGGTACTGAAGGGAATCAGCTTCTCCTTGGAAAAAGGACAGGTGCTGGCCATTATCGGATCCTCAGGCAGCGGCAAGACCACATTGCTGCGGTGTCTGAATTTCCTGGAGACGCCGGATTGTGGTGAGATCCATGTTAACGGAAAAGAGCTGTTCAATGCCGATCATGAAAAGCTTACAGAGGATCAGATCCGTCAAAACCGGCTGAATTTCGGCTTGGTGTTTCAGAATTTTAATCTGTTTCCCCAGTACAATGTGCTGAAAAATGTTATGCTTGCTCCAACGCTTTTGAAAAAAGGGACACCGGAGCAAATTGAGGAAAACGCCCGCCGGATTTTGGAGCAGGTGGATCTTTCCAATAAGCTGGAGGCTTATCCCTATCAGCTCTCCGGCGGTCAGCAGCAGCGGGTGGCGATTGCCCGGGCACTGGCATTACAACCGGAAATACTTTGCTTTGATGAACCAACCAGTGCCCTCGATCCGGAGCTTACCGGTGAGGTGCTGCGAGTGATCCGGGGGCTGCGGGACGCAAGCAGAACCATGATCGTGGTGACCCACGAAATGATGTTTGCAAAAAGCGTGGCCGATGTGGTAATATATATGGCAGACGGTGTGATCGAAGAAATGGGCACACCGGAGCAGGTGTTTGATCATCCAAAAAGTGAAAAGACCCGTGCTTTTATACGGGGTGCAGAAGAAAAATTTTAACAGGAGACATAGCTATGGAGAATGGAAACCATAAAATCAAAGGATTGTATGAACTGATCGTATCCCTGCAGACGGTAGAGCAGTGCAGTGCCTTGTTTGACGATCTTTGTACCTGCAAAGAAGTGGAAAAAATGGCAGAACGGCTGTATGCCGCAAAGCTGCTAATGGAAGGCAAGACCTACAACCAGGTGATCGCCGAAGCGGATATTTCCTCTGCTACCCTCAGCCGTGTTTCCCGCTGTGTCCAGTACGGACAGGGCTACTCCCAGTTATTGAAATAAACAGATCCCGCTTTGAAATTCAAAGCGGGATCATTCTTTATCTACGCCTTTTGCCAAAGAGCATCAGCAATCGAAGAAGCTGTGCAAAGGCAACCGCGGTGGCAGCCACATAAGTCATAGCCGCGGCCTTGAGTGTCTTTTTTGCACCGCTGCGTTCATCCTCTGTCAGAAGCTCAGCTTCGTCAATGGCAGCCAAGGCTCTGCGGCTGGCATTGAATTCCACCGGAAGCGTTACCAGCTGAAATACAAGCGTCAGTGCGAAGCAAAGGATACCCAAATATACCAGAGTATAAGAGAAGTTTCCCAAAAAGGAAAGGACCACACCCAGCAATATTAAAGGCATAGCCAGCTTTGAGCCGATGTTGGTGATGGGAATGATAGCAGCCCGCAGCTTAATGGGGAAATAGCTCTCGGCATACTGCACCGCATGACCTGCTTCGTGGCAGGCGACGCCGATGGCGGCGGTGGAGGAACTGTTGTAAACACTGTCGGACAACCGGATCACATTGGCCTTGGGATCATAGT
Source organism: Faecousia sp. (assembly GCA_045594825.1). Taxonomy (GTDB): domain Bacteria; phylum Bacillota; class Clostridia; order Oscillospirales; family Oscillospiraceae; genus Faecousia. The sequence goes on from JAZNZG010000083.1 coordinate 9,550, forward strand.
GGTCCGTTAAGTCGCCGGCAACATGCTGGATTTGGACACCGTACACGCCGTTGGCACTCAGAACCCGCCGGGCGGCTTCTGCACCGGTAATATGCCGGGAGGACATCTGTTTGGAATACCGTTTAAAAGTGTTTTTAACGGATGCACTGGCCCACAGGGACAGCAGGATACAAGGCAGGACGATAACGATATATGTCCAGTCAAAACCGTAATAATAGGGCATAGGGGATTCTCCTTAAAATGGGAATGCTTACTGCATTGCGTCGAAAAGTGTGTCGGTAATTGCTCCACGGAAGATGGACCATGCTTGGCTGTGGAGGGTTTCCAAAGCACCGGCGGAATAATTGACGGGAACATTACCGGGCATGTAAAGGTCTTGGTCAAAGATGAACCGGACTTCCTTATCCTGCTGACCGTTTCTCTTAACGATACCGGGACCGGCATGGATCTTTACGCGGCAGCCGCCGCGGATGGACAGCTCGGTGTCGATGGAACTGCGGGCGACAGTTGCTTCCGGGACGTCCTCCTCGCCCAAAAGACCCAAATAAGGGGGCTGGATCAAAGAGGAGAAGGGAACACCCTCCAGTTCCAGATTTTTCCTGGAAATGAAGTTCAGATACCGCAGACCGATCCGCTGGAAAAATGCGGGCTTATATACCTTGATAAAGGCCGCCAGAGGCTTATCCAGCTTTTTTGCGAAGTTCTCCCAGCCGGTATAGCGTGTGCAGGCTAAGGAAATAAATGTGCTGGTAAGATTTACCCGCCATACGCCATCAGCAGAAACAAACTGATAGTTGGTAGTTTCCGGCGGATTCTCCAGGGAAAAGTGACCGGGCGTGCCGGTGATCTTGGGAGCAGGCCGTTCTTTTTTTGCTGTGTAGCTGGGATATTCATCCCGGATCAGATCCTGGAAAGCAGCCGGTGCCTTTTCGTTGATCATAAGGATCTCCGGGAAGCGAAGCTGACAGATCACCTCTGCCAACTGGTGCTTGGGCAGGCTGCAGCGTTCATCGTTGGAAAGCATAATTATCCCTCATTTCTCCGTTGTTTTTATCAGTATATCCCAAACTGAGAAAAAAGGCAAGTAAGCAGGCATATTGAAAGGGCTTTGAAACTTTACATTTCTGTAAATTCTGTTTATAATATTAAAAAAACCAAGGAGGCTTGATATGCAGTTTTTGTATTTTTTGGAGAGCATCCGTGTTCCCGGCTTGAATGAGTTTATGCTGGGCATTACTTATTTTGGTGACGAGATCGCTTTTCTGGTGACTGCTCTGATCTTGTTTTGGTGCGTGGATAAAAGACAAGGGTATTATATCCTGTCCGTTGGATTTATCGGTACCCTTGCAAATCAGTTTATGAAGCTGTGGTTCCGGATCCCAAGACCCTGGGTACAGGATCCCAACTTCTCTATTTTGGAACAGGCCAGGGAAGGTGCAACGGGTTACAGCTTTCCCAGCGGCCATACCCAAAGCTGTGTGGGTACCTTTGGCGGCATCGCCCGTACCACAAAGAATAAAGCCATTCGTATTGCGGCCATCGTGATCTGCGTGCTGACTCCCTTCTCCCGGATGTACATAGGTGTTCACACGCCTCAGGATGTACTGGTGGCGGCCGCCATGGCCTTGGTGCTGATCTTTGTCCTGCATCCTGTGGTATTCCGCAAGGATGGAAAATATATTCCTTGGCTTTTGGGTATAATGACACTGCTGGCAGTTGCCTACATGTGCTTTGTAAAGTTTTATCCCTTCCCGGAAGATACGGATGGATACAACCTGTCCCATGGATTGGAGAATGCATATACCCTTTTGGGCTCCCTTGCAGGACTTCTTGTTGTTTATGTTGTGGACGAGAAGTGGCTGAAATTCCCCACAAAAGCGGTTTGGTGGGCACAGCTTTTGAAGATTGCCATCGGTCTTGGTCTTGTGATGCTTGTTAAGAGCGGTTTGAAGGCACCTCTGAATGCAACCTTTGGTGAGCTGACCGGCAGAGCGGTACGGTACTTTTTGATCGTGATTATGGCGGGCATCGTGTGGCCCCTGTCCTTTAAGTACTTTGCCAAAATCAAAGCCAAGGAGTAACCACCAATGTCACCACTGCTTTTTCTTCTGATCGCCTTTATCATTTTAACCCTGGTCAGCGGATGCTATGTATTTATCATTGGCTGCCAAGGAAAAAAAGATATTGATTGGCTGGACGAAAAGCAGACGGCAAAGACCCCCTGGGGGCAATATTACCCGGTGATCGTCAGCTCTCACGAGTTTTTACGTGAGAATCATGCTGAGGATATGTATATCGAGAGTTACGATGGATTGAAGCTCCACGGCTTGTGGATCCCGGCAGAAAACGCCAAAGGCACGGTGCTTATGGCCCACGGCTACCGCAGCACCATGCTGGTGGACTGTCATTTGGGTTTCCAGCTGTTCCACAGGCTTGGCTGGAATATTCTCGTTCCCGAGCAGCGGACCCACGGTGAAAGTGAGGGAAGGTATATTACCTTCGGTGTAAAAGAAAGCCGGGACATGGAAAACTGGATTCACTTCCACAATGATCGCTTCGGTGAGATTCCCTTACTGCTGTTTGGCATTTCCATGGGTGCGTCCACCATGTTGTATCTGGCGGACAGGGAGCTTCCCCAAAATGTAAAAGGCATTATTGCCGATTGCGGCTTTACCTCTCCGGCAGAAATTTTGCAGTCGGTGTACAAAAATGTGATCCATTTGCCAGCGGCTCCAAGTATTTGGGCAGCAGGTATGTTTGCAAAGCTTTTTGCCGGCTTCAGCCTTTGGGAGCGGGACACAAGAAAGGTTTTAATAAACAGCCGTTATCCTGTTCTGCTGATCCACGGAAAAGAGGATGGCTTTGTACCCTGTGAAATG
>JAZNZG010000084.1:0-13370 GCA_045594825.1 Faecousia sp.
CAAGTCCTTCGAGGAGAACATCGCCATCACCCGTCAGGTCGTTGAGTATGCACACGACCACGGCGTCGTTGTTGAAGCTGAGCTGGGCTCCCTGGCCGGCATCGAGGACGAGGTCAATGTCTCCGCTGAGGCTGCTTCCTACACCCGTCCCGAAGAGGTCGAGGAATTTGTCACCCGTACCGGCTGTGACTCCCTGGCCATCGCCATCGGCACTTCCCACGGTGCTTACAAGTTCACTCCCGAGCAGTGCACCGTCAACGAGCAGGGCATCCTGGTTCCCCCCGCTCTGCGTTTTGATGTTCTGGAAGAAGTCACCAAGCGTCTGCCCGGCTTCCCCATCGTTCTCCACGGCTCCTCCTCCGTTCCTCAGGACTTCGTAAAGATGGTCAACGAGAACGGCGGCAAGATGCCCAACGCCATCGGCGTTCCCGAAGAGCAGCTCCGCAAGGCAGCAAGCCTCTCCGTCTGCAAGATCAACATCGACTCCGACCTGCGTCTGGCTCTGACCGGTACTGTCCGTAAGTATTTCAACGATCATCCCGATCACTTCGATCCCCGTCAGTACCTGAAGCCCGCCCGTGCCAACATCAAGGAGATCGTCCGCCACAAGCTGGTAAACGTTCTGGGTTGTGCAGGCAAGGCCTAATTCGCATATGCGTAGGGGCGATTCATGAATCGCCCGATCCTGTAAAATACGGCAGAAGGCTTGTCCTTCTGCCGTTTTTTTGCTATAATCAATTCGGTGATCCTTATGAATAACAATCTTCCTGCGCGAAAGCCTTTGCGCTTACCGGATTATGACTATAGCACCCCCGGCATCTATTTCATCACGATCTGTACCCACAACCGAATTCCCTTGTTCTCCCGGATCATAGGAGCGATTCACGAATCGCCCACATCGCAGCTGACCCATTGCGGGCAAATACTGGAATCCGTAATACAGAACATTCCCTCACATCTTCACATTGTAATTGACAGATATGTGATCATGCCAAATCATGTACATTTGCTGATCAATGTTGCAAATACGGATCCTAACCGGGCGATTCATGAATCGCCCCTAGAGAGGTGTTCCGTATTATCCAATACAGTGGGTTATATTAAAATGAATACTTCCAAAGCGATCCATAAGAACCATCCAAACCTATCTGTATGGCAGCGTGGTTATTATGACCATGTGATCCGCAATCAGGAAGATTATAATATGATTGCCAAATATATTGAAGAAAATCCGTTGCGATGGGAATTAGATAAATTATATAAAGATACGGGCGATTCATGAATCGCCCCTACGTTTTACAGGGGCAGCCGATGGCTGCCCCTGGTTTTTTACTGCAAATACTGCTCCAAATAAGCCATGGTGTGGGTGCTTTCGTCAAAAACCGAAAGGCTGCTGCGGATATAGCTGCTGTCAAAAGCATCGTCATACCAGAAGGTAAGGCTGACGGCTTCCTTTTCGTGGAAGGTCATATTCTGTACCATGGTGCCCTCCTGGCAATCCCGGTAAATGGCATCCAGCAGGCCGCCGATGGCTTCCTCCGGAAGGGCCGCCTCGTGGGAAGAAATGTACATACCATTTTCATCGTACTCCTCTTTCCACATGGTAACCTGCTTTACGCCGTTCCGGACGGATTGCAGGTCCTGGCCGTCAAATATATACTCCCAGGAGCTGAGGATCCTTTGGATGCCCTTCATGGCCTCCACATGGGCATTAAGGTCATAGCTGCGACGCATGGTGCTGCCGTCTTTCAGGGTGTATTCCAGATTGAGGGTATACCAGTCGCCCTCCTCCGGCTCCCGGTCTATGAGGGCATGCTCGTGGGCCTCCACCACCGCAGCAATATCCTCCGCTTCTGTAAGGACGATGCTGTTGTTGCCCCAATCGGGATTCAGGGTAACACAGGCGATCTCTGCCGTGTCCGGTACCTTTGTGGTGATGCCTGCTATGTCCAGTGCCGTCAGCCCCAGGGTCAGCAGCACCGCACCGGCGGTAATGGCAAAGGCGATGAGATTTTTCTTGCGAAACACCTTGACTGTTCGCTCCGACAGCATCAGGATGCCAAAGAAGCCAATGACGAAGCCCGCCACAGGAACAACGATGGCGGCGTACATGCTGCCCAAAATCAAAAACACCCAGCCAACCGGCTTGGAAATGATGAAGTCACCGGCACACTCCAGCTTTCTGCGGCGGTACAACACCAGTGCCAGCACGATGCACGCTGCCGCTAAAAGGGTGGTCACACCAAGATAGATCCACTCTTTAACAACGAGTCCTTCATAAATATAGCTGGGCTCCAAAACGGTATAGCTGCCGTAGGCAAACTTGCCATAGCCTTCCGCCACCGCGATATTGTCCTGTATGTTCCATTGGAGCCAATCCTGGTAGTTCCACCACTGGCCGGGACTGAAAAATTCAAACCACTCTGCCTTTACGGAAATGCCGTACAGCATGGGCTCATACACCGCGTCAAAAACACCGTAGATCAGCAAGGATAAAAATTCAATGGTGCCAAAGGCCGCCACATGTCCCAAAAGGTTACCTGCAAGCATGACACACAGCACGCCCAGAGCAAAGTGGAACAGGAACTGTCCCGTCACCACCAGCCACCACAGGCCGGCCACAAAGGCATACTCCCGCAAACAGACAGCCATGGCTGCCGCGATCAGCGTGTTGGGTACGGCGGCAATGAGGATGCCGGATATCACATGGGTGCCAAACCAGTTGTCTCTTTTCAAGGGCATGGCATGCAGACCGCCTGCCATACGGGTGCGGAACAGGTCACCGAATAGAAAGGTGGCACAGCCGAAGCCGTAAAGCAAAAACAGCGAGTAAAGAGATCCCAGGTCCTGGGAAAAGGAATATGCCATTTTGACCGTTTCCTGCTTCATCATATAGGAGATGTTGCCGAACATGTAAACCGCCAAAATGACTGTGTACGCCGCCCACAGAGGTGCAAACCGGGTGATGTCCTTGCGGAGGACATGGGCGTTACAGAACGATGTTCTTGACTTCATAGTTCACACCTCCCAGCTCATAAATAAAAATCTCTTCCAGGGAAAGGGGCAGTACATCAAAGTAGGCAGGCTGTACCGCCTCCACTTTTTCCGTCACTTCCTCAGCCGTACCCCGGACGATGAGTGTTTTCAATCTGCCGGAGACCGCTTCGTGAAGGATCTCCAGGCCTTCCGGCACCGCTCCCGCGATCTGCAGCTTTACGGTGCTGCCCTGTATATCTGCCAGGGAGCGTTCCAAAAGCATTTTGCCCTTGTCCATGATGCCCACATGGTCACACACATCCTCTAATTCCCGCAGGTTGTGGGAGGAGATGATAACAGTGGTGCCGTTTTGGGCAACATCGGAGAGAATGATGCTGCTGACCTGCCGCCGCATCACCGGATCCAGGCCGTCCAGGGGCTCATCCAAAATCAGCAGCTCCGGGCGGGTACACAGGCTTAGATGGAAGGCCGCCTGTTTCTGCATGCCCTTGGAGAACCGCCGGATGAGGCTCTTCCGGGGCAGGTTAAAAATGCCCTGCAATTTTTCAAACAGTTCGTCATCGAACCTGGGGTACAGACCCCGGTAGAATTTCCGCATATCCTCCAATGTGGCGGCGGGGAAATAAAACACATCGTCAGGGATGGAGCAGATCCGCTCCTTCACCGCCGGATTTTCAAATACCGGCTGTCCCTGCATGGTCAGTGTGCCGCTTTCCGGATAATACACACCCAGCATCAGCCGGATGGCAGTGGTCTTGCCCGCACCATTGGGGCCTACCAATCCGTAGACCGCACCCTTGGGAACGGTCATGGTCAGATCGTCCAGTGCCTTGAAACTGCCAAAGCATTTGGTTACATGTTTCAGTTCAAGCATGGTCTGTGCCTCCTTCCTGCAAATGCCTGATGATCTCCTCCCGGGTCACGCCCCGGGCCAACAGTTCTGACGCGGCCTGCTCCAACGCCTGCCACTGCTGCTCCCCATGGGGCACACGGGAAACAAAGCTGCCCTTGCCGCTGACAGATACGATCCAGTCCTGCCGCTCCAGCTCCCGGTAGGCTCGCTGGATGGTGTTGGGATTGATGGCAAGCTCCCCTGCCAGCTCCCGGACACTGGGGAGCTTCTCTCCCTCCCGCAGCACGCCTGCCTGGATCTGCCGCTTGAACTGCTCTGTGATCTGGGCGTAAATGGGCCGGGCATCCCGGTAATCCAAATGTATCAAGCCAGTCCCTCCCTCTGTACTAACTGTATTAACTGTACTAATACAGTTATAGCACACACTCCTACCCCTGTCAAGAAAAATATTGCGAATTTTCCCTGTCGTGCTATACTAAAAGAAACCCCATCGATTACGAAAGGAAGGCTTTGGCGTAATCCATCATTTCAAGGAGAATTTATGGTCTACAAAAATATGGTGCCCGGTGTATTTCTCCGGCGGCCCAACCGGTTCGTCGCCCATGTGATCATCGGCGGCCGGGAGGAAATATGCCATGTGAAAAATACCGGCAGGTGCAAAGAGCTGCTGATACCGGGAGCCGCGGTCTGGTGCGAAGAAAGCAGTAACCCCAATCGAAAAACCAAATTTGACCTTATTGCCGTTCAAAAGGGTAGCCGGCTCATCAATATGGACTCCCAGGCTCCCAACACGGCAGCCAAGGAATGGCTCCTTGGGGGCGGCTTGGGACAGATCACGGAATTAAAACCGGAAACCACACAGGGTGGCTCCCGGTTCGATTTCTCCTTTGTAAAAGATGGCAGGCGGTGTTTTTTAGAGGTCAAGGGAGTCACGCTGGAGCATGAGGGCGTATGTGCCTTCCCCGATGCCCCTACCCTCCGGGGTGCCCGGCACCTGCGGGAACTGTCCGGGCTGGTGAAAGAGGGCTGCGGCGGCTTCGTGCTGTTCGTCATCCAAATGGAAAATGTACGGTTCCTGCACCCCAACGATGCCACCGACCCGGCCTTCGGCACCGCCCTCCGGGAGGCCGCACAGGCCGGTGTGGAAATTTTGGCTGTGGATTGTACCGTCACGGAAAACACCATGACCATCGGCAGACCCGTTCCGGTAAAGCTGTAACAGCACCGCCAGGAACGCCCGGTTTCCGGGGCAGCGGTTTTGGGGGAAATATTTTCGCCACGCCTGCCGTTCCCCCTCCTGCCATGCGGTATGGATGGCAGTACGGATGGCCTTTTCCACACTGCGAGGCTCACCCAGCTTGGGATATACCACCCCGGACAGACTTTGTCCGGGGTCTTTTTTCATAATTTCCGCCGCACCCAGCAGCAAGCGGCAGCCTGCCAGGGACGGACGAAATCCCAGACTTTGCAGCCATACCGGCAATAGCGTGGAGCTTTCCCGCTCCAAAAGCCGGCTTAACATCAGAGCCGCGGTTTGGGCTGTGGGCATCAGCAGCACCGTCCCCACGCCAAGGCGGCCGGCTCTCGCAGCCGTAAAAGTATCCAAATAATCCGTGGTGACCACCACAGCATCCGGGCGGTGGGGCGTCTGCTCCAGCAGGCTCAAGCCGTCCTTCCGGGGGATGGCCGTATGGACAAGCAGACCATGGGGACGAAATTCCTCCAAAAGCCTTGATGCCTCCACGCCGTCGTATACCGGGCGTATGATATACGCCCCTTTTAATCGCTCCGCCACAGCCCCGGCAAAGCCGGGCGACCGGTGAACAATGAGCAGCCGTTTCATGGCAACACCCTTTTTTAGGGTATCACGAAACGGCTGCTCATTTCAATTATTTCAATTCGACACTTTTCCACCGGCTTGACACGGTGGCTGCGATGGGTTTTATCGCAGCGATTCCAGTAAAGCCTCCAGCTCCCACAATGCTTTGATCTCATAGTCGGGAACAATATCCGCCCGTCCGGGCAGGCCCTCGGGATTGACCCAGCAGGTGGTGATGCCGGCATTGATACCGCCGAGAATGTCCGAAGTAAGGCTGTCACCCACGATCATGGCCTTTTGGGGGTCGAAATCCGGGATCCGTGCAAAGCAAGCGGCAAAATATTCCCGGGAGGGCTTGTTGTGACCGATCTGCTGGGACACGAACACCTGCTCAAAAAAGCGGTAGAGGTTTGCACTGGTCATGCGTCCTTTTTGGACGGAAGCTGTGCCGTTGCTCACAAGAAACAGGCGGTATTTTTGGGCAAGACGGTCCACCGCCTCCTCCGCACCGGGGAGGAAATAATGACCCACAGACAGATTCTTCTCATAGGCTCTGGCACAGGCCACCGGATCCACCGGCATACAGTAGCGGTCAAACAGCACCTTGAACCGGCCGGTGACCACTTCCTCCCGGGTCAGCTCCCGCCGCTCCAGCATTTCCCAGTGCTGCTTATTGATGGCAGAATATGTATGGAGCACATCCTCCGTCACCGTCAGGCCAAAATCCCCCAGGGTCTTGGAAATGGCGATTTCCTCCGCCTTATGGAAGTCCAAAATGGTATCGTCCAAATCCAAAAGCAAACATTCAAACATTGTTTTTTCTCCTGTATATCTCATTGGCCAAAGCGGCAAACTGTCCTATGTCCAGAGTTTCGCCCCGGACATTCTCCGGCAGGCCGCACGCTTCGATGACCTCGCCGGCACCGCTCTTGCCCAGCTCCGGGAAACCGGCGGCAAGGCCGTTCTGCAGCTTCTTGCGACGCATGGCAAAGCTGGCTCTTACGGTACGGAAGAATATCTCCTTGCTGTCCACCTGCCAGGGCAGTTCCTGCCGTGTCCGCAGGGTGATCACCGCAGAAGTCACCTTGGGCTGGGGCATGAAGCAATGGGCAGGCACATCGAACAAAAGCTCCGGCTGGGCATAAAACTGGCAAAATACGGTAAAGGCACTGTAATCCGCAGTGCCGGGCTTGGCGGCGATCCGCTGGGCCACCTCTTTCTGCACCATCACCGTTACCGCCTCAAAACACTCCGCCTCCAAAAGAGCGGACAGAATGGGAGATGTAATGTAATACGGCAGGTTTGCACAGGCCATAGGCCGCAGACCGGCAAATTTTTCCCCCACAAGGGCGGGAATGTCCTGCTTCAGTACATCGCCCCACAAAATTTCCAAATTTTGAAATTCTCCCACGGTCTTATCCAGGATTGGCTGGAGCCGGGTGTCCACCTCCACGGCACAAACCTTTCCTGCCCGCAGGCAAAGCTGCTGGGTCAGGGGGCCGATGCCCGGGCCGATCTCCAAAACGCCCACATCTTCCGCCACGCCGGAATCCGCAGCAATTTGCTCCGGCACCCAATTCGCGATGAGAAAGTTCTGTCCCTTGGCCTTGGAAAAATGGAAGCCGTGGGACTCCAGCAAAGGCTTCATCACTTGAATATTGCAAACATCTATCATGTGTTACACCGTCCTTTGCCCCCATTATATCAGCCTCCGGCAGGATTTGCAACAGCATCCGGCGGGATCAGCAGCAGAAGATAGTACAGCCTGCGTCCCCAGGAGGGATCCACATTTTTCCACCGGTGGCAATCCACGGACAAAAACCGGTCCGCCCGTATGCGGTAGACCCGGCTTTCCCCGTCCGACAGCTCTACCCGGACCCAGGCCATGTCACCCATCCGTCGCTCCGGGTCGCAGGAAGCATAGCCAGCGGTGGTCTTTCGACGCAGGTAGTACAAAAATCTGCGTACCTTTTCCGGGTGGGTGTATGTCCGAGCCATAGTTTGTCCATCGTGGCAGCATGTAACCTGTATTCCCGTCACCACCGCCGTTTCCCCGGGCTCCGTTTTTTCGCAGCCGGAAAAAAGTATGCCGCACATCAGCCAAAGCACCAAAATTTTCCACGCCCTTTTCACATCCGTCACCTCCTGTTAATAGGATGGCGGAGATGGCCTGGATTATGGTCGGTAATTTCATGCAGGTCTTACACTTCATCCCGTTAACTGGCATTATTTTTTGTTTGAGTTTTGGCTCTTTTTTTATTGCCAGAATGTGCTATACTAAGCATATCAAATAAAGGAGACACCGGCTATGGAAAAGAAAAACAAAATACAGCTTGTTCTCGGTTTGGCTTTAACGGTCCTCGCCATTGCCTGTGTATGTCTGACCCGCAGTGCTGCTCTGGCAGAGGATGCCGCCTTTGGCAGTAAGCTCCTGTTCGTGCTGTGTCTGATCGTGATGGTCGTGGGCATTGTGGTAGCTTTGACAGGGCTTTCCGCCAACCGAAAAAAGGTGAGCATCCGCCGTCTGACCATGGCTGCCATGTTCGCGGCACTGTGCTATGTGGGCTTTGCCTTTTTCCAGATCAAAATTCCCGTGGGCGACAGCTCCACCTCCTTCCACCTGGGTAACGTGTTCTGCGTGCTGGCCGCCCTGTGCATCGGCCCTCTGTGGGGCGGCCTGGCAGGCTCTGTGGGCATGACCATCGGTGACCTGCTGGACCCTGTGTACATCACCTCCGCACCCAAGACCTTTGTGCTGAAGCTGGGCATCGGCCTCATCACCGGCCTTGTGGCTCACAAGATATTCGCCATCAGCCGGGAGAAAGAACGGAAAGTTCCCTTGGCGGTAGCGGTGGCCATCAGTGCATCGGCAGGCATGGCCTTCAACATCGTGGCAGACCCCCTGGTGGGTTACTTCTACAAGCTGTATGTGCTGGGCGTGCCCCAGGATGCCGCTACCATTTTGGCAAAAATGAGTGCCGTCACCACCTCCGTCAATGCGGTGATCGCCGTCATTGCCGCCACCGTTTTCTACATGGCTCTGCGGCCCGCTCTGAAACGCAGCAGCCTCTTAAACGAGCTTTGATAAACCAAAAACCGTTCCCACTTGGGAACGGTTTTTTATTCTGTAATATAATCTTCTACATTGTCCCCGGTCAGAGGGATATAGGTGCCGTACTGCAGCGGCTCTGCCCCATCTTTACCAAGAAGCTGTTGTGCCGCCTCCAGGATCATATTGGACCAATCCTCCAAAGGAAGATACACAGTTCCTGTCAGGTCACCGCTGCGAAGCAGTATCCGTGCCTGGAAATCACCCCCCAGGCCCACCAGGTAGATGGTCCGGTTCACCTCACGGCCGCCCTCGGCCATGGCCTCTGCCGCTCCTATGGCCAGCTCATCGGAATTGCAGAACACCACCTCCAGGTCCTTGCCGTAGGTGGACAAAAGCTGGCCGCAGGCCGTTTCCGCCTGCTCCCGGCTCCAGTCGGTGTATTTCACCTCCAGGCACTGGCCGGTCATGCTTTCCGTCAGGGACTGGGTGCGGGTAATGGCATCCACATCGTCCTCTGCTCCGGCGATGACGCCATAGGTCACCACACCGTCTCCGTTCAGATCACCGCCGTCGGACAGAGCATCCAAAACACGGGGTTGGACGGTGCCGGGCTCTTCCTCATGGCTGCCGATGTAGCACATATTTTCCCAGTTCTCCAGTTCCGGCAGGTGTCCAATGAAGATCACCGGCACCCTGGCCTTTTGGGCCATATCCCCCAACTGGGGAGCCAGTTCGTTCATCACAGGCTCCAGAATGAGCAGGTCATACCCCTCATTCAGCAGCTCCTCCACCTGTCCGGTCTGCCGGGCCTGGTCCTCCTCACCGTCCAGGGCAGCCACTTCGTAGCCTGCTTCCGTAAGGACAGCCCGGAGAACACCCAGCTTTTCCACCGCACCGCTGTCGGCACATTGACGCAGACAGACCGCCACCCGGGGGCTACGCCTTTGTCCACAGCCGGACAGCAGCAGTACCGGTAACAGCAGCAGTATGAAAAGCCGTTTTCTCATGGCACTTCTCCTAAACTTCATGGTATCAGTATGCCCCGAAGGGCATTTCTTACGCAGGCACTTTCCTGCCCCGGGTCAACGCAAAGCAGACCTTGAGGATGTTGATAAATTTCATGGACAGCTTCCCCTGCTCCGGCAGACAGCGGTAGATCATGCCGCCGTCCTGAAGCTCCAGGTATTTGCCGGGACTGAAGGGCAGTGTGGGAACGGCCCCCGCGGGAATGACGATTTTTTTATGCTCACCGAAAATTTGGCCTTCCAGCCGGAATTCGCCGTTGTGCATGTCCAGCAGTCCGCTGCCGGCGGTGACGAATTTGTGCTTTTTCTCATCCACCACACGGATCTCCACGGGAGAGGAGAGGGACAGGTCTTCTCCTGCCAGGCGTTTTTTCCTTAAGTCCTCCTGGATCATACGGCTCCAGTCGGATACATACCGCAGAGCCTTTCTGTTGGTGGTAAGCAAACCGTAGGCATCGCTGACGGCTTCAAAGCCGCACGCACTGCACCGCAGGGTGTTGTCGGCCACAGCGGTCACGGTAAATTCTTTGCCGCAGTCGGGACAGACATACAAAACATTTTCAAGGCCACGGATGTTTCCGCCCTTTTTGTACAGGATCTTTTTCTCCTCCTGCTCCCGGTAGGCATCGTACAGAAGTGCCGCATCGGCCTTTTCCCGTATTTGGTCAACGCTCAGCGTGTGCAGCTCCTCTTTGGAAAAAAGCTTGTAAATATCCATGTAGGTCCTGCCGGGACGGAAGCCCTTGGACCATTTGGGCATGACGAAATATGTACCGGTGGTGCGGGCCACATAAATATCCGCGTCCATCCACTTGATGAACTTATAGGTGGCACCGGGGATGGGGGTGGACAGGCCATCCTCACACATCAGGCCGGCAGGATAAATGACCAGGGGGTCGCCCCGTTCCACCACAGCCTTCATTTTCTTCAGGTCACAGGCACCGGTCTGAAACTGCTGCTTGGGAATGACGCCCATTTTCTTCAAAAAGCCCTGGATGGGCAGGGTGCTGAAGAAGGACTGGCTGATGACAAAGCTCATGGGCCGGGACGTGGCACCGATGAGATTTACAAAGTCATAGGCAGCCTGGTGGTTGGCAAGGACCACAAAGGGTCCTTTTTTTCCTTTGATCTCGTTGCGGATAAATTTTCTTTTAAAAATGCAGGTGGCCACAAGCCAGGATACCGCCTGTGCCAACGCATAACAAAGCCGGTTGGGTTTCGGGTGTTTCATATGCATCCCTCTCTTCCAGATGCAGTATACCATTATTTTCCCCGAAAAGAAAGTCTTTTGAAAAAAACTGTCAGTTTTCACAAAAAGCTGCCCGCCGGGTATTCCCGGCGGGCCTTTCAAAGAGGAAAGAAAATGAAGAAGTATCAGTTTAAAAATTCTGCGGGGTCAACGCTCTGCTCGTTGCAGCTGACGCTGAAGTGCAGATGGTCACCCACGCCGCTTTCCAGCAGTGCCGTACAGCCCACATAGCCGATGGTCTGACCGGCAGTCACCTGATCCCCGGCCTTGACGGCAATATTTTCCGCCAGGCTGGCATATCGGGTGGTGTAGCCGCCGCTGTGCAGGATCACAACCGTCATACCCATGGTTTCATCCTCATAAACGGAGTAGACCTCTCCGTCGGCAGCGGAGCATACCGCAGTACCCGCCTGGGCAGCAATGTCCACACCGTCATGGGTACGCCAATCCCGGGTGGTCTGGTTGTAGCACAGGCAATCCACCGCATAGCCCATTACTGTTTCGCCGGACAAGGGGGACACGGTAGTGATGGTCTGAGACACCGTAGGCTGGGTAGTGGGTTCCGTACCCTGGGTAGGAACAGGATCGGTGGCCACCGCCGCCACATCCTGACGAGCCTCTTCTTCCACCACCGCGGCAGGCTGTTCTTCCACAGCAGGCTGGGTCTGATTTGTGTTTCGGTAATACAAATAACCGGAAATCCCGATGGCAACAGCACACAGCACAAGGGCTATGTAGTAGCCCTTACCGCTAATGTTGCCGCTAAATTTTCTATTGCTCATATAAGCACCTCCGAAGCACAGTATTTCCAGTTTTTCGGAAGTTAAACCAATATTTTGAAAAAATTTCCCGGCAGGACTGCTCCTGCCGGGTATCGTTTATTCTTCTTCGGGCTCTTCGTTTACTTCTTCGTAGTCCTCTTGGGTTTCGGCTGCCGCAGCCTCTTCCTCCAGGCGGTACTGCTCGGCCACCATTTCGTTGTATTCGTCCATTTCGGCCTTCATCGTCTTGTACTGCTTCCAGGTGGTAATGCCGATCCAGATGCTGCCGCCAATGAAGATCACACCTGTGATCAGCAGCATCGTCAGGCTGGGAGCATCCGCACCGCCTTCAATATACATCTGTATCATGTCCTTGTACATCCACATAATGTAGCCCACAGCCAAAATGCGGATCATGATCATGGTATTGGGATTACGGGGTGCGGCCTGTGTTTCCTCCGCTTCTTCATTCTTCTTTTTGAAATTAAACAGACCCATAAACGGACTCCTTTGTTTTATTTTCCTCATTATACCTGCATTTTTATCTTTTGTCTATGGCAAAAATGTAAATAATATTGTATTTTCTCCCAGGAGGCTGTATAATGGTTTTATAAATAAAGAAACGGGGTTTTTGCTATGAACCATGAAACGATGCAGGCCTACCACCGCATTTTGAAAAAGGAACTGGTTGCCGCCATGGGCTGTACCGAGCCCATCGCCATCGCCTACGCCGCCGCCAAATGCCGGGATATTTTAGGCACTATGCCGGAGCACTGTCATGTCCATTGCAGCGGCAACATCGTTAAAAATGTTATGGGCGTCACCGTACCCAACTCCGGCGGATTGAAGGGTATCGATGTAGCCGCCACCCTGGGCATTCTGGGCGGTAACGCCGAAAAGGACCTGGAGGTCCTGGAGTCCGTCACCGAGGAGCATATCGCCCGGGCCCGTCAGCTTTTGGCCAACGACTTCTGCGTCTGCTCCCTGGTAAAAAATGTAGAGAACCTGTACATCCGCATCCACCTTACCGCCGGGGAAAGCGAGGCTATGGTGGAGATCCGGAACTACCACAAGAACATCACCCGCATTGAAAAGGACGGCGTGCTGATCTTTGAGGATGAGTTTTCCTGCAACGAGGTGCCGGTGAAGGACGATCCGGACAAAGCTATGCTGAACATCGCAGATATCCTGGAATACGGTGACACCTTTGATGACCCCTCCATCACACAGCTGCTGGAATACCAGCTTGCCTGCAATTTGGCCATCTGCAACGAGGGCCTCGCCAAAAATTACGGTGCCCAGGTAGGTAAAACGCTGCTGTCCACCGTCAGAGTGCAGAACACCGACACGGTGCGTACCATCGCCAAGGCCTATGCCGCAGCAGGCAGCGATGCCCGTATGAACGGCTGTGCCATGCCCGTGGTCATCAACTCCGGCTCCGGTAACCAGGGGCTGACCGTTTCCCTGCCGGTAAAGGTCTATGCCGACACCTACCACATCTCCCATGAGCGGATGATCCGCTCCCTGGCTGTGAGCAACCTCATCGCCATCCATCAGAAGCAGTACATCGGCTCTCTTTCCGCCTACTGCGGTGCAGTCAGTGCCGCCTGCGGT
>JAZNZG010000085.1:0-3863 GCA_045594825.1 Faecousia sp.
GTTGCACAGAAGGCCGTATACGAAAACGGTGCTGAGTACGAAGGCCTGCCCATGTATGTTTTCTCCGAAGCTTCCACCCGTCACGCCATCTCCCGTTCCTCTTACCGTGAGTTCCAGAAGGGCGACATCGTTCAGTTGAACCTCAGTGCTAAGATCGACGGCTACTCCGCAGCCATTGGCTACCCCATCTGCCTGGGCAAGCTGGAAGGTCAGCGTAAGGACATCGTGCAGTTCTGCCGCGAGGCTCACGCATGGAGCGAAAAGCAGGTCAAGGCCGGCGTTTGGGCCGCTGATATTGCCAAGGGCTTCTACAACTACTATGTAGACCACGGCTATGAGAAGAACTACGTTTACGGTCCTCTCCACGGCACCGGCATCATTGAGGTCGAGGCTCCCTGGTGTGAGACCTCTTCCCAGTACTACCTGAAGGAAAATATGTGCTATCAGGTGGACACCTACATTTCCTCCGACACCTTCGGTGTCCGTTGGGAAAAGGGTATCGCTGTCAAGGAAGGCGGCTTCGAGATGCTGTCTCCCGAGATCCCCGAGATCTGCCCCGAGCTGTATTTCTAATCGGCAAGTGGCTCCGATGCCATATACGGCTGTCATTTTATCAATATTCACCGGAAGGGTCTTTTGGCCCTTCCGGTTTTTTCTGTATATAACGCCCCGCACCAGCAAATGCGATATACTTGTTAAATTTACAGAGATTGTCTTGCGTACAGCCGTTTTTCGTGATATATTATGATTGCTTAGTATGTCAACATGCTCGAAAGGAGTTTATTTTATGAACAGCATCGAAAGATTCAATGCCACCGTGGCACGCCAGGAAGTTGACCGTCCCGCCTGTTGGCTGGGTGACCCCACTCCCGCCGCTGCCGAAAAGCTGTGCAAGTATTACAACGTTTCCAGCGTCAGCGAACTGAAAAAGATCTGCGGTGACGACTTCTATGCCGTGGAGATCCCCTACCATTCTCCCACCTGCAACGCCATCTTTGCTGCCTTTGACTGGTATATGAACAGCACCGATGTGGATGTGGAAGAGCGTACCCTCACCACCCCCGGCTGCTTCAATGAGTGCGAGGATGTGGACGACGCCGAGGCCGTCAACTTCCCCTGGCCGGATCCTGAAAAGTACATCGACCCCGCCGAGTGCCGCCGTTTGGTGGAAGAAGCTCCCTCCGACAAGGTGGTCATGGGTATGCTGTGGGCCTGCCATTTCCAGGACACCTGTGCCGCTTTCGGCATGGAGACCGCTCTGATGAACATGGCTGCCGAGCCCGAGCTGTACCAGTATGTGGACGACCATGTCCTGGAGTTCTATCTGAAGGCCATGAAGATCTTCCTGGAAGCCACCAAGGGCAAGATCCATGTTCTGCTCATCGGCAACGACATCGGTTCCCAGCGTGGTCTGATGATCAGCCCCGCCATGTTCCGCAAGTTCGTTCTGCCCGGTGCCAAGCAGCTCATCGACCTGGCTCACAGCTACGGCGTAAAGATCCTGTATCACTCCTGTGGCTCCATCGTGGACATCATCCCCGACCTGATCGAAGCAGGCGTGGACATTATCCATCCCATCCAAGCTCTGGCCGCCGGTATGGATCCCTACAATCTGAAGGAAAAGTTTGACGGCAAGGTATCCTTCTGCGGCGGTGTGGATACCCAGCAGCTGCTGCCCAACGGCACCCCCGAGGATGTACAGGCTAAGGTCAAGGAGCTGCGTACCATCTTCCCCACCGGTCTGATCATCTCCCCCAGCCACGAAGCCGTCCAGTCCGATGTTCCCCCCGAGAACATCGCAGCTATGTTCAAGGAAGCCAACAAGGTTTATTAAGGAGGTTTTTCCATGAAGCGTATCGGTGAAATGATCCGGGTCAAGCCCGAGGGCAAGCAGGCCTACATCGACTGGCATGCCAACCCCCTGCCCGGTGTCAATGAAATGATCAAGGAATGCAACATTCAGAACTATTCCATTTACAGCCGCGGTGATTACCTGTTCGCTTACTACGAATATGTAGGCGACGACTTTGAAGCCGATATGGCAAAAATGGCTGCCGACCCCACAACACAGAAGTGGTGGGACATCGTCAAGCCCCTGATGGAGCCCCTGTCCGACAAGGCAGAAAACGAGTTCTGGTCCGGTATGACAGAGGTCTATCATCTGGATTAAATTATCTGTTGCCGGGGCCCGGAAAACCGGGTCCCGGCAGTCTTTTTTCTATTGAAAATCTGCCTAAAAAATGTGGTGTTTTTTTGGTTGAAGTACTAAATTTTCATTTTATGGCAACCATTTCTTGACATTCCTGCGTACATGAGTATAATAGGATAAGAGAAAACCTGTTTTCTCAATTTTTTGTCCGTTTGTTAGTTTTTTGGACAAGCTGCCTGCAAGCTGTAAAACAGCCTTATTTCGGTAATTTCCGTATTTGCGGAGGTTATAAATACATTCCCAAAATTTTTAGGAGGAAAAAAAATGAAGAAGCTTATTGCACTGCTGCTGGCTCTGGTCATGGTTATTGGCCTGGTTGCTTGCGGCAACAACGACGCTCCCGTAGCTGACGCTCCCGTTGCTGACGCTCCCGCTGCTGACGCTCCCGCTGCTGACGCTCCCGAGGCTGACGCTCCCGCTGCTGAGAAGCCCGTTATCGCATTCGTGCCCAAGGTCATCGGCCAGGCATGGTGGGACTACGTTGGTGAAGGCGTTGCCGCTTGGGCTGCTGAAAACACCAATGTGGAAGTCATCTACAAGGGACCCGCTGAAGTCGACGCTGCTGCTCAGGTTCAGATCATGACTGACCTGGTCAACCAGGGTGTTGACGCTCTGCTGTTCTCCCCCAACGACCCCAACGCATGTGAAGAGATCTGCAAGCAGGCTAAGGAAGCTGGCATCATCGTCATCTCCACCGAGGCTGCTACCATGACCAACGTTCACTACGACGTCGAAGCATTCGACGATGCTGGTCTGGGTGCATTCCTGATGGACTCCCTGGCAAAGCAGATGGGCGAAGAGGGTGAGTACATCACCATGGTCGGTTCCATGACTATGGAATCCCACAACAACTGGGCTGACGCTGCCGTTGCTCGCGCAAAGGAAGCTTACCCCAACATGACTCTGGTTGCTGACGAGCGCGTCTCTTCCGAGTCTGACTCCGAAGTCGCTTACAACCTGGTTAAGCAGATGAAGCAGAAGTACCCCAACCTGAAGGGCATTCTGGGCACCTCTTCCTTCGACGCTCCCGGTGCTGCTCGTGCTATCGACGAGCTGGGCCTGACTGGCCAGATGTTCGCTATCTCTGTTGCTATGCCTTCCGAGACTCGCGACTACCTGAAGTCCGGTGTTCTGACCGCTGTTGGTCTGTGGGATCCCGCTGTCACTGCAAAGTGCATGCTGAATCTGGCAGTCGACATGCTGAATGGCGTTGAGATCGCTGAAGGCCATGACCTGGGCATGCCCGGTTATGAGTCCGTCCAGATCAACGGCACTCTGATGATCGGCCAGGGCGCTCTGGAAATTACTGCTGACAACGTTGATTCCTTCACCTTCTAATTTAGAACGGTAAGTTAAAATCGTTGGTTTTACAGGGGAGGCTGGGAACTTGTTCCCAGCCTCCTAAATCCCTGGAATGAAGTTGGTCTCTCCTTCAGCCAAAGAGTAGATCTTTGGTTGAAGGAGGTATCATCGCCATCATCCGGAATGCAGTTTCAATGAATGCGATTACCCAATCCCACTAAGAGAAGAAGGAGTTTGCCATGTCCCAAGAATATTTGCTTGAAATGAGCGGTATCCACAAGCGCTTCGGCGGTGTGCATGCACTCAACGATGTGAGCTTCCGTGTGCGTCCCGGCAAGGTTATGTGCCTGGC
>JAZNZG010000086.1:0-2281 GCA_045594825.1 Faecousia sp.
TGAAGGTACCTGCGGCTATACCTCCCATGAGGAGGGCAGGGTGGGAACCAATCTGTACGATGAATTCCGGCGTCGCATGACCTTGGAGGCGGCAGCTGCCTGCCGCGGTGCCCAAAAGGCCGGCGGCCAGACCATTCTGGTTCACGATGCCCATGGCAATTCCCGCAACCTCATGGCAGAGCTGCTGCCCCGGGGGGTGGAGCTGCTGCGGATCGCCGGCGGCGATCCCTATGCTCAGCTTTCCGGTTGTCAGTACGGTGAGTTTGATGCCGTGATACTGTGCGGCTTCCACTCCGGAGCTACCAATGCCGGCAGCCCCGCCAGCCATACCTTCCGGCTGGATCTGCACCATGCCATCTATCTCAACGGACAGCCCCTGAGTGAGTTTTTATTTGATGCTTATTCTGCTGCCAGCCTGGGTCTGCCGGTGCCTTTTATCAGCGGAGACAAAGGCATTTGCCAGGTGGCACGACAGACGATTCCCGGCATTACCACCGTGGAGGCGGTCACCGGCTTCGGCTTCGGCACCCGTTCCCGCCATCCTCAGCAGATTATTGAGGAGATCGAAAGCAAGACGGAGCAGGCACTTAACGGCAACTGGCAGCAGTGCATGGCCAGGCTTCCGAAAGAACTGGAGCTTACCATGGTATTCCAGCGTCACCAGGATGCCACTTTCAACAGCTACTATCCCGGCATGAAACAGCTGGACGATGTGACACTGCAGTATAACGGCAAGGACTGGTATGATATTCTGCAGATGGTGCATTTTGTGCTGGATAAGTAAGCAGCAGCCCGGTCCATGTTACGGAGGTATTTATGTATCCTGCCATTGAGCGATCTCAACGGGAAGAACATTTTTATCAGTATTCCCATCTTCACGGGCTGCCGCCTTTCCGGATCTGGGGCAACCTTTACTATGTGGGCGATGACAATGTGGGGATTTACCTCATTGACACCGGTGAGGGCCTGATCCTCATGGATACCGGGTATCCCGAAATGCAGGGCTGGCTGATCCAGTCCATCTGGCAGCTGGGATTCCGGCCGGATCAGATCCGGTACATCGTCCACACCCATTATCACTTTGACCATGTGGGCAGCACCAACCTGCTCAAGCAGCTTTCTCCCGGGGCACATATCTGTATGAGCCGGGCAGACGCCTGTGCCATGGAGCAGCAGCCTGCACTGATCTTTGCCGATTGCCACGGGTGGGATTATGAATGCTTCATCACACCCGATGTGCTGCTGGAGGACGGGGATGAGATCACCCTGGGAAAGACCCGTCTGTGGGTCAGGACCGCTCCCGGTCATACCCCCGGCACGCTGGCGGTGTTCTGCACCGTGACAGACGGCCAAAGGGAAATGGTCGCCGGTCTCCACGGGGGATTGGGTGCCAACACCTTGTCCCGTGCCTATATGGACAAATACGGGCTGGGACATCTGCGGGCGGAATTTGAAGCCCAGATGCTCCGTCTCATGGACGAGCCGGTGGACATTATTTTGGGAAACCACACCAAGCAGATCGACCTGCTGGCCCGAAGGCAGCAAATGCAGGAGGCTCCCCAGGGGGAGAATCCCTTTGTGGACCCAAAGGCCTGGAGGGAACTGCTGAGCCGGTATCTTCAGGATTTTTATACCCTCTGCCGGAACGATCCCTAAGGGAAAAATCACGGCTTGCAGCTGCCAACTTCCGTTGGCAGCTGTTTTTTACTGTCAAATAACGCCGGTGAGGATCTTTTTCATCTTTTCCACCACGCCGTCGGGGGTGATGGTCATGGCGTCCTCCAGGTTGGCGGCGAAGGGCATGGGGGCACGGACAGAGCCGTAGACCAAAGGCTCTGCATCCAGATAGTCAAAGCCCTCTTCCACAACACGGCGGACGATCTCGGAGCCTACGGAGAAACCGGCAAAGGCCTCATGGACCACCAGCAGACGGCCGGTCTTCTTCACGGAGTTCAGAATGGTCTGCAGATCCAGGGGTACCAGAGTACGCAGGTCGATGAGCTCCACAGAGGCATTGGGCAGCTTTGCGATGGCCTGCTTACAGATACGCAGGCCCTGGCTGTAGCTGACCACGGTGATATCCGTACCCTCGGTGACAACATTGGCCTTGCCTAGGGGGATGGTATACTCCTCCTCGGGAACATCGCACTTGTTGCCGTACAGGCTGCGGTTTTCCATGAAGATGCAGGGGGTATTGTCCCGGATACAGCTCTTCAGCAGACCCTTTGCCTCGTAGGCATCGGAGGGAGCCACCACCGTGAAGCCGGGTGTGGTGCAGAAC
>JAZNZG010000087.1:0-3815 GCA_045594825.1 Faecousia sp.
TCCTTTGAAGAACAGGAAAAAATGCGTGTCCTGCTGGTTTTTATGACCATCAACACTGCAATCTCGTTCCCCCTGAGCATATACTCCTCGGTGGTTGTTTCTTACGAAAAATATATCTACAATAAGCTGATCTGTATCGCAGAAACGGTATTGGCACCGGTGATCAACTTACTGATCCTGTTTGCAGGATACGGTTCGGTGGGCATTACAGCTTCCGGCATTCTGGTGTGCCTGGTCAATGCAGTACTGTATGGCGGGTACTGTGCCAAGAGGTTGCATATCTACCCTGTTTTCCGTAATATGCCTGTTCATATTTTGAAGGAAATGGTGGTGTTTTGTGCCTTTGTCTTTTTGTCGTCCATTGTGGACTTGCTCTATTGGGCAACGGACAAGGTGTTGATCGGAGCCTTGATCGGATCGGCAGCGGTTGCAATTTATAATATCGGAGGAACCTTCACTTCCGTTCTCCGCAATATGGCACATGCCATCAGCAGCGTGTTTGCTCCCCATATCAATATTATGGTGGCAAAGGATACACCCAGGTCTGAGATTTCTGCTCTGCTGATCCGTGTGGGGCGGCTGCAGTATTTGGTGGTTTCCCTGATCCTGTCGGGATATATCGTATTCGGTCAGAAATTCATCCGCCTTTGGGCGGGCGAAGAATATGCACAGGCGTACTATGTTGCTTTGATGACGATGATTCCCTTGGCGGTTCCGCTGATACAAAATGTAGCCTTTTCTACCATCATGGCAGAAAACAAACATCGGTTCCGTTCTATTGTCTACGGAGATAATGCGGTCTTAAATGTGGTATCCACATATTTGATCCTTCCTTACTATGGCATTATCGGTGCGGCAGCATGTACCGCAGTGGCATTTTTGGTGGGACAGGGCGTGATCATGAATGTTTACTACTATCGGGTGACCAAGCTGGACATTCCTGCCTTTTGGAAAAACATTGGAAAGATGTCTGTTATTCCCGGGATTATGATCGTGGCAGGTTACCTGTTGGTGCAGCATACCCTTCCCGTGACCTCCCTATGGTGGCTCGTGGCCTGGGCAGTAGTATATACGCTGATTTTTGTGGGGCTGTCCTGGTTTGTTTCCCTTAACAGATATGAAAAAGACCTGTTTGGCTCTTTGATACAAAAAGCCTTCTTTTTCCTGCGGAAAAAATGATTGGATGTTATCATGAAAAAAAGCTTCCTTTATGCCTACGACAGGCAGAATTTGGGTGACGACTTGTTTGTACACACCATTGCCCGGCGTTACCCGGAAACACAATTTTATATGTGGTCAAGCCGGGAAAACCGCAAGACCTTCGCATGCCTTCCAAATCTGAAGGTCATTGATAAGGACTCGCGGTTTGTACGGCTGTTGCACCGACTCCGTCCTTCTTTGGTGTCCCGTTATAAAGGAAGACTGGAAAGACGCTGTGATGCAGTGGTGTACATAGGTGGCTCTATCTTTATCGAGTATCCCAACTGGGAGCAAATCTGCACCTGGTGGGAATGGACGGCAGAACATCGGCCTTTTTATGTTCTGGGAGCCAACTTTGGCCCCTACCACACAGAACGCTATCGACAGAAGATGGCACAGATCTTTGGTAAAATGCAGGATGTCTGCTTCCGGGATAAATATTCCCACAACCTGTTTTGTGAGGTGAACACGGTGCGTGTTGCACCGGATATCCTGTTTTCCTACCCTATGCCCAAGGTTCCGGTGAAAGAAAAACAGGTGTTTGTATCTGTGATTGATTGTGCCGGACGGGATGAAAGTCATGGCTTGGCAAATGCAGACAAAAGCTATGTTGAAAATATGGCCAAAATGATCCGGGGTTGCCTTGAGGATGGATGCAGTATTGTTTTATCCTCCTTCTGCAAGGAGGAGGGAGACGAGACGGGGATCGCAAAAATTCTGGCCGCTATGGATTTAAATGGTGATGAAAAGCTCCGGACCCTGGCATATGACGGAACAAATGCCATAGAACTGACGGAGGCGATTGCTGCGTCGGAATATGTGATTGCGACCCGATTCCACGGAACGGTTTTAGCCATGGCAGCAGGTCGTCCGGTGCTGCCGGTGGTGTACAGCGATAAAACGTTGCACATGTTGCATGATATCGGCTTTGCAGGGATGGTCTTAGATATTCGTGATGAAAATAACGCAGATTATACGGTGCTTTGCGGCAACAGGGGAACGGTAGCCCAAACAGCAGATGCCTGTAGTGAGGCGGAAGCACATTTTCAAAAGCTGGATACGGTTCTGAAAAAATAAAAAGGAGGTTCCGCCATGCCGGCTGTTTCCGTGATCATCCCGGTGTACAACGCAGAAGATACAATTGAAAAATGTGTGGAATCTCTGGTGCTGGGACAACTGCAGGATATAGAAGTCATTTTAATTGACGATGCTTCCCGGGATGGCAGTTTGCAGCTGTGCCAAAGACTGGAACAGGAATATACCCAGGTCATTTGTATGCACAACGAAGAAAACCGGGGCGTGTCCTATACACGAAACCGCGGTTTGGAAGTGGCTGTCGGCGAATATATCAGCTTTGTGGACAGCGACGATTGGGTCTCGGGGCAGTATCTGACCTGCCTTTTGAATGCTGCCCGGGAGATGCCGGACGCATTGCCTTTATGTGGCCTGCATTTCTTAAACCGGGTGCAAAACTTCCACAGAATATATCTTTGGAAAAAAGATGTGCCTTGGCAGATCGTGCAGCGGGACGAATTGTTTCTCCTCCATCGAAAGTTTCTGCTTCCCCAACTATGGAACAAACTGTTTCGGCGGGATATGATTCAAAAGCACGGTTTACGTTTTGACGAAGAGCAACGCATGGGCGAGGACTTTCAGTTTGTCCTGGAATACCTGGAAAGGACCGGGGTTTCCACTTTTCTGGTGATCAACAAGCCGCTGTATTACTATAACAGAACGGGGAATGATTCCCTGATGAATGCCTTTGGTCGCATACAGCGGGAAAAAGAATTTGCCCGCTACGAAAAGCTCCGGGATCTGACCAGCAACCAATTGCAGTATGAGAAGGCTGTTTGGAATTTGAAGGGGAGCTATATTTATCATTGCCTGCGTTATTCCAAACTGCCCAAAAAAGAACAGCTGGAAGAGATCCGCCAGATCACGGGAGACGATCGGGCGGAAGAGCACTACAGAAATTTGCAAATTGTTAAAAGCAAAGAGTTGGTGGTGCTGACACTGCGGGGCATAAAAGCGAATCTGGAACAATGTTGGAAGAAATATTGCCGCATTCGGGAACAGAAAACGGTACAAAAGGCAGCTGCTACTTTGGGGCAAATGGAAGATCCTGTAACTATTCTTGCTCAAGACCGAATGGGTGAATTTTTTTATCAGGATATGGGCATGGTGCCTGCCTCACCCACAACAGGTCTATATGTGACCGGACCGGAGTTTGTTCGGTTGGTATCAAACTTGGACGAGTATCTTGCTTGCTCGCTACAAATGTACTGGTCAGAGGAGCATCCGGTGGGCGTGTTGAAGGACATTCACATCCGGTTTACGGGTTATGATACCTGCCGGCAGGCAAAAGAGGCCTGGCAGCATGGTTGTCATTGCATCTGCAAGGAGCGGATCCTGGTGCTTTGCACAGACAGGGACGGTTTTACCGAAGAAATCTTCGCCCAATGGAAAAACATTCGCTACCCCAAGCTGTTATTCACAGCGAATGCAGCATATCGCAAACATCCGGACAGTGTATATTTCCGGGAATTCAGCAAGCAAAAAGCTGTGGGAGATCTGGTCTCAGGGAGAAAATTCTACCGTGAGGGAAGATTGGTGCG
>JAZNZG010000088.1:0-12167 GCA_045594825.1 Faecousia sp.
ACCGAGCAGACCAGCTGTGCCTTTGATGGTTTGGATAAGACCTATTTCTTCGGCAGTTTCTATATGGAAACCTACCCCGGCACCGACGGCGACTATGTCCACTGTGTCTGGCTGGTAGATGACAGTGTGTCCACTGCAGAGGGCATTTACATCGGTGCCTCCCAGCAGGAAGTGGAAGACACCTACGGTGCAGAATACTTTGACGGCTCCAATGCCTTTGTAATGGAAAAGGGCGACTGCATTCTGACCATCATCATGGACAGCGGCGTTGTCAGCTCCATCCAGTATGACGCCATCGTATAATAATTCCGCAAACAAAAAACCACGGCTGAGCCGTGGTTTTTTACTCTTATTGAACATTGGTCAAAAGCTCTGTAAGAAGCTGTACCACCTTTTCCATATCCTCCACCGGGATATATTCAAACCGACCGTGGAAATTATATCCGCCTGTGCACAGGTTGGGACAGGGCAGACCTTCGTAAGACAGCCGGGCACCGTCGGTGCCGCCACGGATGGGTACCACAATGGGTGTGATCCCCAGATCTTCCATAGCCTTTGTTGCCCGATCAACGATGAACATGCAGGGCTCGATCTTCTCGTGCATGTTGAAGTAGCTGTCCCGGAGCGTCAACTCTGCGGTGCCGCTGCCGTATTTTTGGTTGATAAATGCCGCAGCCGTTTCCATCATAGCTTTCTTGTTTTGGAATTTTTCCATATCATGATCCCGGATAATATAGTGCAGCGTAGCTTTTTCCACGCAGCCTTCCATTTCCGTCAAGTGGAAAAATCCCTCATAGCCGCTGGTATGCTCCGGTTTCTGTGCTGCCGGCAGCAGGCTTTGGAACTCCATGGCAATATACTGGGCATTGACCATCTTATCCTTGGCTGAGCCGGGATGGATGCTGCGTCCGTGGAATACCACCGTTGCTCCGGCGGCATTGAAATTCTCATACTCAACTTCGCCCAGGCAGCCACCGTCTACGGTATAGGCATAGTCCGCACTAAAACCGGCCACGTCAAACAGATCTGCACCACGGCCGATCTCCTCATCGGGAGTAAAGCCGATCTTCAGCGTGGCATGGGGTCTTTCAGACTTCAGCAGCAGCTCAGCTGCGGTTAGAATCTCTGCAATACCCGCCTTATCGTCGGCACCCAGGAGGGTCGTTCCGTCTGTGACGATGAGCTGCTTGCCGTAATGCTTGCTGAGGCTTTCAAAATCCTTTACCCGCATCCAGATATCTTTCTCTGCATTGAGAAGAATGTCTCCTCCCTCATAGGCAACGATACGGGTTTTGATGTTCTGGAAAGGAGCATCGGCAACCGTGTCCATGTGGGCGATCAGACCGATGGTGGGAAGGGCCGGGTCGCCGGGTACGGTGCCGTAAACATAGCCGTTTTCATCCATGTGGGCATCTCCGATTCCCATGTTCAGCATTTCTTCCACAAGAGCTGCACCCAAAACTTTTTGGCCGGGGGTGGACGGACAGGCGGGACTCATATCGTCAGAGGCGGTCTCAAAGCCCACATAACGCAAAAACCGATCTTTTACATCCATACATTTCTCTCCTAAAGGACAAGGGCGGAGTTTCCTCCGCCCTTAATTTGTAAATTATACTTATTTCTTGGCAGCGTTGACCAGCTCGGCGGTATCCTGAGCGATCATCAGCTCTTCGTTGGTGGGAACGATCCACACTTCGACCTTGGAGTCGGGAGCGGAGATCTTCAGCTCGCCACGCTTTGCGTTCAGTTCGGGATCCAGCTTAACGCCCAGGAAGCCCAGGTACTCACAAACGGTAGCACGGACATTGCGGTCGTTTTCGCCAACACCGGCGGTGAAGGTCAGAACATCAATGCCGTTCATGGCAGCTGCGTAGGCACCAACATACTTGGCGACTTCGTAGCAGAACTTCTCGCGGGCCAGAGCACAGTTTTCGTTGCCTTCATTTGCACCTGCTTCCAGATCACGGAAGTCAGAGGAAACACCGGAAATAGCCAGCATGCCGGACTTCTTGTTCAGCATGTTCAGGCACTCGTCAACGCTCATGCCGTACTTGTTGCAGATGAACTGCACAACAGCGGCGTCGATGTCACCGGAACGGGTGCCCATGGGAACACCTGCCAGAGGAGTCAGACCCATGGTGGTATCCTGGCACTTGCCGTCCTTAACAGCGGACATGGAAGAACCGTTGCCCAGATGGCAGTTGACCATCTTAAACTCCTTCTTGCCTACCAGCTCTGCGGTACGCTTGGCAACATACTTGTGGGAAGTGCCGTGGAAACCGTAGCGGCGAATGGAGTCGTTCTTATAGTACTCGGTGGGGATGGCGTAACGGTAAGCCTTGGGAGGCATGGTCATGTGGAAAGCAGTATCGAACACAGCGACCTGGGGAGTAGTGGGCATAACTGCCTGGCAAGCCTCGATACCCATCAGGTTAGCGGGGTTGTGGAGGGGTCCCAGGGGAATGCACTTCTTGATGGCAGCGATGACTTCGTCATCGATGATGCAGGAGTCAAAGAACTCCATGCCGCCGTGCAGAACACGGTGACCGACAGCATCGATCTCGGAAACGGACTTGATAACGCCGTGCTGAGCATCCTGCAGGATCTCCAGGGTTGCTGCGATAGCCTCGGAATGGGTGGGCATGGGAATGTCTCTTACGACCTTCTCTTCACCGGTCTTGCTGTGGTTCAGACGGCCATCAATACCAATACGCTCACACAGGCCCTTTGCGGACACCACGCCGGTTTCGGGATCCATCAGCTGGTACTTCAGGCTGGAAGAGCCGGCGTTGATGATCAGAACATTCATTGGAATCATCCTCCTAAAAAATAAAAATATTTTCTTTTTTCGCACAATATGCTATTATGAACATAGCTACGGATATTTTATAATAAATTTCCACATTTCTCAAGACCTAACAGGAAATATTTTTCCCAAAAGGAGAAAATATTATGTCTTTTACCGGTATTGTTTGCGAATACAACCCCTTTCACAGGGGGCATAAAAAGCAACTGGATCTGATCCGTGCCGATGATCCCGCCGGGGGCATCGTATGCCTGATGAGCGGTAACTTTGTGCAGCGGGGTAAACCTGCCATTTTGGACAAGCTGCTGCGGGCAGAGGCTGCAGTTCGTGCCGGTGCCGATCTGGTTCTGGAGCTGCCTGTTACCGCCGCTCTTTCTTCCGCAGAAGGTTTTGCCTCAGAGGGTGTGCGTATTCTAAGCCCCTTTTGTGACCGGCTGTGCTTCGGTGCAGAAAGTGGTGACGAAGCAGCTCTTGCTTCGGTCGCTCAGGCACTGCTCTCCCCCGTCTTTCGGGATCACCTGATGTCACAGCTGGAGCTGGGGCTATCCTTCCCCGCTGCACGGCAGAATGCATTGGAAACCATGGGCGTATCTTCCGATCTGCTGCGTCAGCCCAACGATATTCTCGCCACAGAATACTGCAAGGCCATTCTGGCACAGGGCAGTACCATGAAGCCTATGGTGATCCGCCGGCAGGGCAGCTACCACGATGTGCTGCCGGACAAGGAGAATCCTTCCGCAACTGCAGTCCGGAGCCAAATGCTTTCCGGCAGCAACTGGCAGGCATATGTGCCTGAGGAAGTTCGTCCCTGCCTTGAGGGAGCTTCCCTTCACACCATGGAAGCCGGAGAGCGGGCTATCCTTGCAAAGCTGCGGACCATGAGCGATGCGGAGTTTGAAAGCCTCCCCTACGGCTCTGAAGGTCTTTGGAGGAAGCTGATGAAGGCCTGCCGGGAATATGCTTCCCTGGAAGAAATCCTGGCTGAAGTCAAGTCCAAGCGTTACACCCGTACCCGTCTGGACCGGATGGTCATGTGTGCTTTTTTGGGGCTCACGGCACAGGATCTGTCCTCCCCCGCCCCCTATGTGCGGGTGCTGGCTCTAAACGACCGTGGCCGGGAGATCTTGAAAAAGGCCCGGCAATCCGGTGCTTTTCCCAATGTTGGAGAGCGGCAGGAGCATCCTTACCAGGAAACAGAATCCCGCTGCGGCGACCTGTACGGCCTGTTCGCGGAAAATGCTCCGGAGGCACCGGGAAGAGAATCCAAATACAGGTTATATTATCAAAAATAAGGAGCTGCACAGCAGCTCCTTATTTTTTAGTCTTCAATAATATAGGCGTCCAGGATCTCACCATAGTAGATGGTATGGTAGTCGCTCCGTCCATCCTCATAGAAAGGAGGATAGTACCGCTTGCTTACCACCTCGGGAATGGCCTGGGGATCCTGGTCCTGGCGGTAGATCACTCTGCACTCCAAAGTCAGTGGCAGTTCCTTGATGCCGGGGACAGAAATGCTGGTAGGCTCTTCCAGGGTCAGTCCCAGCTCCTTGATCTTATCCATGTCACGGCCGGATTTGGTGCCGCAGAATACAGCAACATGCTTGTCGGGCTCACCCAGGGGAACATTGATGGTGAACTCGGGATTTTTCTCCAGCATCTGCTTGGTGTACCGGCTCTCCCGCACATAGAGAATAAACATATTTCTTCTCCACTGTACGCCGACCATACCCCAGCCGATAGTCATGGTATTCACCTTTCCATCTGCCTTTGTGGTGACCAATACACCGGGATCCATGGAGTCCATGATTTGCCCGGTGTAATCCCAAATGTTGATTTTCCGTTTCATATTCTCGTCCTCCTTTTTCTTTATCATACCTTACAAAGTGCTATTATGCAAGCCCTGTTCCATTCTTGACATCCCCATTTGCCGGCATTATAATAGTAAAATCAAAAATCAAGGGATGAATTTCTATGAAAAAGCAGGCCTTCCGACAAGCATTTCTGGACACGATACCGGTCCTCACCGGGTATCTGTTTTTAGGAATGGGCTTCGGAATTTTGCTGATGGAGCAAACCGGGAAGGGCGTATTTTGGGCCTTTTGCATGGGTCTTTTTGTGTTTGCAGGCTCCGGTCAGTACCTGGCAGTCAGTCTATTATCCGGCGGGGCATCCTTACTAAGCTCCGCCGTTGCAACGCTTCTTGTAAATGCCCGGCATATTTTTTACGGCATCTCTCTCATCGATGCCTACAAAGGTGCAGGAAAAAAGAAGCCATACATGATCTTCGCTTTAACAGATGAAACATATTCTCTGGTAACACAAAACGAGCCTCCGAAGGGCATGACCCGGCACCAGTACTGCTTTACCGTTTCATGGCTGAACCAAATCTACTGGGTGGCAGGTTGTGTGCTGGGTAACCTTGCCGGTGCCCTGATCCCCATCAGCTTTGAAGGTGTGGAATTCGTGCTGACCGCTCTGTTCGTTACCATGTTTGTGGAGCAATGGCTCAATAACAAGAATCATCTGCCGGCTGTCATCGGTGTCGTATCTACCGTGCTTTGTCTGATACTGTTTGGAAGTGAGATCTTTCTCATCCCCTCTATGGTCATGATCGCCGTTCTCCTCACCGTCTCCCGGAAAACAGGAAGGAGGAAAACCGATGCATGATGTTATGCTGATCGTTGTGATCACATTGGTGACGATGGCTACCCGGTTTCTGCCTTTTCTGATCTTTGGTGAAAAGCGTAAAACCCCCGCCATCATTACTTATTTGGGACAGGTCCTGCCCTTCGCCATTATGGGCATGCTGGTTGTTTGCTGCATGAAGGATGTGGCGTTTCTTTCCCCGCCCTTCGGTATCCCGGAGATTTTGGGCTGTGTCATTGTTGCCCTGCTGCACCTTTGGAAGCGAAATTCCCTGCTGAGCATCGGCGTGGGTACCGTGTGCTATATGGTAATGGTTCAGCTTATTTTTTAACCGATGCCCTGGGTCTCCAGCAGTTCCAGGACGGCGTAGCCCCGCCCTGTCAGTGCCATGCTGCCATGCACCGGATAACCCCGGTAGGCCGACATATCCGCACCGGCCAGGGGTGCATTATAGTCGATGCTGATAAGCTGTTTTTTCTCCAGGCACTGCAGGATCCGGCTGTAAGTTTCTTTGTCCAGAGCCGTTTCTTCCAGGTACACCGGCACCATGTCATCTGCACGCCGGGCAACGGGCAAAAAAGAATACCGGCCCAGTTCCTGTATCATTTGGATCTCCCCATCTGTCAGCTCCAGTGTACCGGCACAGCCGCCGCAGGTGCTGCAATTTCCGCTGCATTTACCGCACGCCATAATTTTCTCCTTGCTCTTTTTATAAAATCGGTTATACTGTACTTATCATAACACAAAGGAGGATGTTCTATGTCCGTTATTCATGTTACAAAAGATAATTTCCAGCAGTTGGTTCTTGATGCCGAAAACAAAGTCCTCCTGGACTTTTGGGCAACCTGGTGCGGCCCCTGTCAAATGATCGCCCCCGTGCTGGAGGAGATCGCAGCCGACAACGAAAGCGTCACCGTTGCCAAGATCAATGTGGACGAGGAAATGGAACTGGCCATGCAGTTCGGCATTACCAGCATCCCCACGCTCATCGTTATGGACAAGGGTCAGCCAGTAGGCAAGATGATCGGCTTCCGTCCCAAGGCAGATATCGAAAAGCTTTTGGGTTAATGTAGAACGCTCCCCATCGAAAGATGAGGAGCGTTTTCCTTTTTAAATCTGAATCAGCTCGTACTCCCGGGAACCAATGCCGTGCTCTGCAGCGATCTCCAAAGTGTGTACACCGTGACGGCTTTCGATCCGCTCCAGCAGATCCTTTTTGCCGGGGTCATTGGATGCATATACCAGATCCAGGCAGGCCTGATCGATGGCCACCGGGTCCAGGCTGGCCAGCATGCCGATGTCTGCCATACAGGGATCCTTTGCAACATCACAGCAGTCGCAGTCCACACTCAGGTTTTTCATCACATTGATGTAGGCAGCGTTGCCACCGAAATACCGGACCATAGAGCTGGCCGCATCTGCCATGGACTCCAGGAACTGATCCTGGTCACGATCCCAAAAATGAGCCGGATCGCCAACGCCGTGGATATAGCCCTTGCCGTAAGAAGATGCAAAACCGATGGCAAGCTGCTTCAGTGCACCGCCAAAGCCGCCCATGGGATGGCCTTTAAAATGGGACAGAACCAGTGTGCTGTCATAATTTGCCAGGTCCTTGCCCACAAAATTCTTTTTGATCCGCTTGCCGTCCGGGATCTCCAGCACCATATCAGGGCCGGTTGCATCCATCAGATCCACATTGTACGCATCGCTCCAGCCATGCTTTTTCAAGGTTGCAACATGACGCTCAGTGGTGTCGCGGGATCCTTCGTACGCGGTGTTGCATTCTACAATGGTACCCCCCACATGGTCAACAATTGGCTTCCAAAATGCAGGCCGGATAAAGTTCTGATTTCCCTGCTCACCGGAATGCACCTTAATGGCCACATTTCCGGGAAGTTCCTTGTTCAGTACTTGGTACAGCTCCAGGACCTTTTCCGGCGTGATAACGGAAGTAAAATATACTTTGGACTTCATAATTTGTTGCCGCCTTTCTTTTTTCTCATTATAGCATCAAGTAAGCCCTCCTGCAACCATTATTTCCAGGGATACTATACCCGAATTGGCGGTATAGTTATTTATGGAGGGATGTTTATGAAATTCAATATTAAAAAGCTGATCTTATGCCTGGCCATTCCCCTGGGAGTCGGTGGTTTATCCACCCTGCTGTCAGGCGGTATGTTCAATTACCAAGAACTGAACCAGCCGCCCCTGTCACCGCCTGGGTGGTTATTCCCAGTGGTATGGACGGTGCTGTATCTACTTATGGGCTATGCGTCTTACCGTGTTCTCACATCTGATAAAGACGCACAGCAAGTCCATAACGCCTTGGTCTTCTATATTTTACAACTGCTGTTCAATTTTCTGTGGCCTATTGTTTTCTTCCGCTGGGACGCCTACCTTGCAGCTTTTATCGTGCTTCTTGTTCTATGGATCCTCATTGCTGTAACCATATGGAAATTCAACAGCATCGACGAGCGTGCCGGTGATCTGCTGTTGCCGTATTTGCTGTGGGTCACCTTTGCAGGGTACTTGAATTTAGGGGTATATCTTTTAAACTGATCTCTTGCAATCGAAAAATATTGTGCTATACTGGAATTATCCAAATAAATTGCAGGAGGTAATCCCATGGCTAACAAGTACGCAGGAACTCAGACCGAGAAGAATCTGGAGGCTGCCTTTGCAGGCGAATCCCAGGCCAGAAACAAGTACACCTATTTCGCATCCAAGGCCAAGAAGGAAGGCTACGAGCAGATCGCTGCCCTGTTCCTGAAGACCGCTGACAACGAAAAAGAACATGCCAAAATGTGGTATAAAGAACTGCATGACGGTGTGGGCGATACCGCTCACAACCTGGCAGATGCCGCTGCAGGCGAAAACTACGAGTGGACCGACATGTACGCCGGCTTTGCCAAGACCGCCGAAGAGGAAGGCTTCCCCGAGCTGGCTGCCAAGTTCCGTCTGGTGGCTGCTATCGAGAAGCATCACGAAGAGCGTTATCTGGCCCTGCTGAAGAATGTGGAAACCGCACAGGTCTTCGCAAAGAGCTCCGTCAAGGTTTGGGAATGCCGCAACTGCGGTCATCTGGTGGTAGGCGAAGAGGCTCCCGAAGTCTGTCCCACCTGTGTCCATCCTAAGGCTTATTTTGAAGTTCACGCAGAAAATTATTGATATTGCAAAAAACCGCCCCCTTAATGGGGCGGTTTTTCTCGCAATTAGTTGTGAATAACAGATAAAAAGTTGTTGCAAAATATTGGCAGCCGTGTTATAATGCTCCGTGTGTCCGGAGTCGGGCATCTTCGCATTGGGATGTCGCCAAGCGGTAAGGCACCAGACTTTGACTCTGGCATTCGTAGGTTCAAATCCTGCCATCCCAGCCAATACGACTCGCTAGCTCAGTTGGCAGAGCAATTGCCTTTTAAGCAATGGGTCCGGAGTTCGAATCTCCGGCGGGTCACCAAAAAAGCAGATACCCATTGGGGTATCTGCTTTTTTGCTTTCTCATAAGGAGATTCGAATAATCTAAATGCAACAGTCCTGTGGACTATTGCCGACGACAGCTCAGCGGGATTATTCTGCTATTTTTCTTTTGATTAGATTCTTCTGTCCAAATTATTAGACTTGTAAGCTACTATACTTGCTCAAAAGCTCTCACAAACGAGATCTGCTTGATTTATGCTGGTGCACTATGATATAATATTTTCAAAGGGGCGTTGGAAATATGCTTGATGTAAAGAAAAAGTACCTTGAAGGATATACTTTTATAGATCTATTTGCAGGATTGGGCGGATTCCGTCTGGCTTTAGAATCCTATGGTGCCAAATGTGTATATTCCAATGAATGGGATCTCTCTGTTCAAAAGGTGTATGCAGAGAATTTCGGCGATACTCCCGAGGGCGATATCACGCTCGTTGATGAAAAATCCATCCCTGATCATGATATTTTATGTGCCGGTTTTCCCTGTCAAGCATTTTCTATAAGTGGAAAGCAACGCGGCTTTGAAGACAGTCGTGGTACACTCTTTTTCGATGTTGCCAGAATCGTCAAGGAAAAAAAGCCAATGGTCGTTTTTCTTGAAAATGTCAAGAACTTTGCAACACATGACAACGGCAAGACCTTGGCGATCGTACAATCCACAATGGAAGCTTTAGGCTACACTTTTTATCAAAGTATCTTAAATGCCGTTGATTATGGTATTCCTCAAAAAAGAGAGAGAATCTATATTGTATGCTTTAGAAACGACTTGCACATTACTGATTTCTCTTTTCCGACACCCTTCAAATTGATGAAACATGTCGAGGATTTTCTCCTTGATGATGAAAAAATGGTAAGGCATCTTTATGTTGAGCGAGATGACATGCAATATAACGGCAAAGCGGATGACCGGTATTCCAACACGCCTATTCGTTTGGGGATCGTTAACAAAGGCGGCCAGGGTGAAAGAATTTACAGCATAAAGGGGATTGCCATAACCCTGTCTGCCTATGGCGGTGGTGTTTTTGCAAAGACTGGCGGTTACTTGATTGATGGCAAAGCACGCCGTTTACATCCACGGGAATGTGCCCGGTTAATGGGTTTCCCCGATTCCTACAAGATTTGTACGAATGCAAACCACGCATATAGACAATTGGGCAACTCTGTTGTAATAGATGTCCTTCAGTTAATTACAGAAAAAATAGGAATTGCATTATCCGTTAAATAATGGCTAACTGAACTTTAAAAATGGCTTGTTTGTGAAAATAGAAAAGAGGAAGCTGCCAGTCGTGCAGCTTCCTCTTTATTTACCCTAAATATTGCACAAACTCCGCTTTGGACAGGCCGCGGTGTTGCTTTTTAGTAATCACAAAAATCACATTGGCATTAAATGTATTAGACAATCTGCGGACTTCATATTTATTATCACGCCATGAGAGCATATACTCCGAATCTCCAAAAACAAATCTCTTATTATGCAACTGTGCAGAAGAAAACACAAACAGTTTATCCTCTACCACTTTCCCATCTGTAATGGGATATCCGTGCTTTATAATATACTGGAGAACGGATATCGCAGTTCTTTTTCCAACAGAACGCGATCCGCTACGTTTTATGCGATAAGTTGCCGACACTTCAAAATGCTTTTCAAAATCGTATAGAGGCAAAATCACATATTCATTTGTAATGAAAAATTCTGTACCTTTTTTAGAATATGTTGCAATAATCCATTCCGAAAAGGTCTTTCCCCCGTCTTTTAAGTCGATAACTTTTCCCGCAGTTCCAGCTTCTTTATACGCATCAAAGTCAGCATTCATGTGTTTTATAATAGCTTCTACTTGAGGCATCAGTTCTGTTTTATTAAGTTTACTAAACTCAAAACATCGCTTTGCCACATTGGGGAGTAAAACAAATTGTCCACAATGAGCCGGTGTAAGTTTTGCATCCATATAAAAATTCTTTCCTGTTTTTGTTTTAACACTTATATCCGGAACCGTTGCATCGGAACTTCCTAAATGGCGAAAAGATGCCCAATCACCAAAATTATTATTTAAGTACTGTGTGCTTTTTTCTTCAAAATCCAACCACTGTGCCATTTTCAAGCCCCCTTTAAAATACTTCCTGTACAGAATAAGTTACATCTTTAAAATTCAGATGTCAATGTTTGGATAAATATTTCGTACATAAAAATCCGGCTGAAGCTGCCTTTGCAAATATATTCCTAATCAGAAAAATCACAAAACCCCCTTGTAAATTCTTCCTTTTTGGCGTATACTTCTTATATTGTATATTTTCCAGGCAAGAGAGGGATATATTATGGAATTGATTTCTGTTCGCGAGCTTTTTAAGAACACCGAAAAATATGCCGACAAAACCGTTGAGATCGGCGGCTGGGTCCGCAACCGCCGTCCCAGCAAGCAGTTCGGTTTTATCGTTCTGAACGACGGTACTTACTTTAATCCTGTTCAGATCGTTTATAACGACTCTATCGAAAATTTCCAGGAGATCTCCAAGATCAACATCGGTGCTGCCCTCATCGTTAAGGGCACTGTGGTCCTGACCCCCGACTCCAAGCAGCCCTTTGAGATCCAGGCTCAGACCGTTACCGTGGAAGGTCCTTCCACCGGCGACTACCCCCTGCAGCCCAAACGTCACTCCATGGAGTTCTTGCGGACCATTACCCATCTGCGTCCCAGGACCAACACCTTCCAGGCTGTGTTCCGTGTACGCTCTCTGGCAGCTATGGCGATCCATCAGTTCTTCCAGGAGCGGGACTTCGTCTATGTCCACACGCCCCTGATCACCGGCTCTGACTGTGAGGGTGCAGGCGAGATGTTCCAGGTCACTACCCTGAATTTGAACGACATTCCCAAGACCGAGGACGGCAAGGTGGATTTCTCCCAGGACTTCTACGGCAAGCCCACCAATCTGACGGTTTCCGGTCAGCTCAACGGTGAGACCTTCGCCATGGCTTTCCGCAACATTTACACCTTTGGCCCCACCTTCCGTGCCGAAAACTCCAACACCACCCGCCACGCCGCAGAATTCTGGATGATTGAGCCGGAGATCGCCTTTGCTGACCTGGGTGACGATATGCGTCTTGCCGAGGATATGATCAAGTATATCATCTCCTATGTCATGGAGCATGCCCCCGAGGAAATGAACTTCTTCAACCAGTTTGTGGATAAAGGCCTGCTGGAACGCCTGAATCATGTTGTGAATTCCGATTTCGGCCATGTTACCT
>JAZNZG010000089.1:0-8401 GCA_045594825.1 Faecousia sp.
TAAGACCGCTTGGCCTCCGACTTTCCTATAAGTTTTGGGGCGGGATATTGAAAATTTCTGCTTTGTTCCATTTATCCGGTAATTCCGCCATGGGTATAAGCTCTAAATCTTGTGCGGTAACGGTATCAGCAAAGACCTGAAGGTCTTGTACATCGATCTCTTCATAGTCCTCAAGCTTTGCATAAAGGTCTACGACTGCAAAAGGAATAACACCTGTATTTGGCGATTGACTTGCAGACAGATCCGGAACAGTAATTTCGATCGGAACATCCAGCATGCCGCTTCGGTTTGTAAGACGCATGGCAATGGCTGCACCACTGACATCTGTGACAGTAACAGCTACATCCTTCAGTGGAATCATAGCCTCACTTTCGTATGCGTGAACTTGTATGTAACCTGTTGCGGACAGAAGTGATCCCTCCTTTCATGTTTTCGCCTTATTATATGCCATGTCTATATAAAACGTGCAGGGTTCATAAGAACCCCTGCATTTGACGGATATTAGCATTTTCGCAGTCTATCAGCTTTTGAGACAGCTGAGAGACCCGCTCGTCGGTCTGACATAATTGACGAATATTATGCAGACCCTTAATAATACCTTTGGTATTACCCTGTATTGTCATAGAGGTTGCTTTATATTCCGTATCGCCAAAGGAAAGCTGTGCCCTGGTCATCAGACGGGCCATGCTTCTCAGGGCAGGGTCCAGCTCCTCCAGTGTCCATCCTCTTGCAGAGGCTATCGCCTGTGCTTCTTGTTCAATGGCGTCATATTCCTCCAACTGGGACTTTAGTGCTGCCCGTAGAGAGGCGGGCAATTGTGCCTTAAGAACACAATAGATACCCTCCTGACCCATTTGTGTAGTCTTGATTATTGAAGATAAAAGATCTTTGCTGCCTTTCATTTTACATCACCGGTAACAGTATTCCACATGTAGACGCCTTCATGCACATAATTTCTGTTTCGCCATAGGATATATATGGAAAGGAAGGGATTGTGTTATGTGTGGGATTGCGGGGATGGTTGGGCTTCGGTATGATATAACAGTAGTTGAACGATTGCTTGCAACGATGTGCCGAAGAGGCCCGGACGACTGCGGTTGTTTCCGTGAAAATGATTGCACCCTGCTCCACAGCCGTCTTGCGATCATAGATATTGAAAACGGGAAACAACCTATGCACCTGGATTGGGCAGGGGAGAGATATACTATCGTTTACAATGGTGAACTATATAACACGGAGGAGCTTCGCCATGAACTGATTTTGCTCGGTCATCGTTTTTACGGTCATTCTGACACAGAGGTGTTGCTGCATTCCTACGCACAATGGAAGGACACTTCTCTTACAAAGCTGAATGGCATCTTTGCATTTGGGATATGGGAGCATAAAAAGAGAAAGCTGTTTCTTGCCAGGGATCGAATGGGTGTGAAACCGCTGTTTTATAAACAGCACGATGGAGGAATATTGTTTGCCTCTGAAATGAAGACAATTCTTTCATATCCAACTGTTAAAGCTGAACTGGATACCGACGGAGCAGCAGAGCTTTTGCTGCTGGGCCCCGGACGGACGCCCGGAAGCGGTGTTTTTCGGGGCATATTGGAACTGGAACCTGGACGCTGCGGAAGTTTTACGGAAGGCCAATGGCGTCACAGTCAGTATTGGAAACTGTTAGACAGGGAGCATGAAGATTCATTTGAAGATACTGCAGAGAAGGTTCGTTATTTGGTGACTGACAGCATTTGCAGACAAATGGTTTCGGATGTGCCAATTGGGACATTCCTTTCCGGCGGATTGGATTCCAGTATTATAGCGGCAGTATGTGCCGGAGAACTGAAAAAGGTAGGAACACAGCTGCAGACTTTTTCCATAGACTATGCTGACAATGAAAAGTATTTTATTCCGGGGAAATTCCAGCCAAATTCAGATACGAATTATATTCATTTAATGGAGGATTACTTACAATCCAAGCAACGTTGGACGGTGCTGACCCCAGAAGATCTCTTGTGTGATCTTGAACACGCAACAGTAGCAAGGGACTTGCCGGGGATGGCAGATGTGGATTTTTCTTTACTGGCTTTTTGCAGGCAGATTCGTAATAAGGTAAAGGTGGCACTATCCGGCGAGTGTGCAGACGAGATTTTCGGCGGTTATCCCTGGTACCGGGATCCGGAAGTTCGTGCCTTGGACGGCTTTCCCTGGGCTCAGAATACAAAACAAAGAGCCTCATTTCTGAATCCTGCAATATTAGAACAAATAGAACCAGCGGATTTTGTAGAATCCAGGTATCGTCAAACGATCGCTGAATGTGATATTTTACCCGGTACATCTTCGGAAGAACGTCGCATGAAAGAGATGGTAAACTTAAATCACCGCTGGTTCATGCAGACATTATTAGACAGAAAAGACCGTATGAGCATGTACAGTGGGCTTGAGGTTCGTGTTCCGTTCTGTGATTACAGGATCGCAGAATATTTGTACGGTGTTCCGTGGGAATACAAAGACTACAAAGGACAAGAAAAGGGGTTGCTGCGGTATGCTATGCGTGGTCTGCTGCCGGAACAGATCCTTTACAGAAAAAAGAGTCCGTATCCTAAAACTTTTGATCCTAAGTATTTCAAGCTTGTATCGCAGAAGTTGCAGGATGTTTTGCAGGATCCTGACGCACCGATCTTACAGCTTGTTAACGCAGATGCATTGGTTGGACTTTTAAATGCAGAATATGCCTGGCCGTGGTATGGGCAGCTGATGCGTGTTCCACAGACCATTGCATATATGTTGCAGATCAACTTCTGGCTGCGAGAATATAATGTTTCCGTTCTGTAAAAAAAGCGTGTCATTCCAAAGAATGACACACTTTCATTATTGACCAAGTTCCAGATTTCTTTTGTATGCTGCAGAAATACAGTCCGTTACGGCTTCAAAAAAATTATGTTCTTCCAAAGCACGAAGACCCTCAATGGTACTGCCACCCGGGGAGCAGACGGCATCCTTTAGATCCTTAGGATGTCGGCCGGTTTGCAGGATCATTTGTGCAGCACCTTCCATTGTGACTGCGGCATGCTCGATCGCCTGCTCAAAGGAAAGACCGTGTGCCGCGGCTCCTGCCGCCATAGCCTCCATAAAATAATACATGTATGCAGGTCCGCTGCCGGACAGGGCACTACCAACATTGATGAGATTCTCATCTAACCGATCCAATACACCTGCATATTGCATGTCCTCAAGGAAGTCTGCAATATCTGTATCATTCACCAGTTCGTTGCTGCAATACAGGATCATACCCTTGCCGACGGCAACCGGGGTGTTGGGCATGATACGGATCACCGGCAGGGAAGTGCCGATAAAAGACTCGACCTTGCTGATCTCAATGCCTGCTGCCATCGTTATAATTAACGGTTTTTTCGCTGCAAGGATATCGGCCAGGGGCTGCAGGACAGAAGCCATGATTTGTGGTTTTACCGCAAGAAATATGCGATCACAGCTACTGACCACTTCCATATTGTTGCCGGCCCGGCATCCAAGCTCGTGTGCCAATTCCAAGGCTTTAGGACTGGGATCGGACAGAAGAATATCTTTTGTGCTACGACTTAGGGCTCTTGCGATGGAACCGCCCATATTTCCGCATCCTATAAATCCATATTTCATACTGGCCTCCTAACGCGTGTGTCCGTTGCCATACACAATGTACTTGTATGTGGTAAGCTCCTGCAGACCCATTGGTCCGCGGGCATGGAGTTTTTGAGTAGAGATACCCATTTCACAGCCAAGACCAAATTCTCCTCCGTCGGTAAAGCGAGTGGATGCATTGACATAGACAGCGGCACTGTCAACACCTGCGGTGAATTTGCGGATGGCTTCATCATTACAGCTGACGATCGCCTCAGAATGACCGGTGGAATGTGCGGCAATATGTGCAACCGCCTCATCTACACCATTGACACACCTGACGGCTAGGATATAATCCAAGAATTCCGTATCGAAGTCCTGTGCACCGGCAGCTGTGCCGGGAACAATGTTTTTCGAATATTCATCGAGGCGAAGTTGAACGGGGACCATTTGACTATTCTCACGCTCAGTTACCAGCTTCTTGTGCAGTCTTGGCAGGAATTCTTCTGCAACAGACCGGTCAACCAAGAGGACCTCTTCTGCGTTACACACGCTGGGACGGCTTGTTTTCGCGTTTTCGACGATCTTTAAAGCCATATCAAGATCTGCACTTTCCTCGACATAAACATGACAAATACCTGTGCCGGTTGCAATACAGGGAACTGTCGCCTGGCGTACGCAGGCACTAATAAGGCCTGCACCGCCTCTTGGGATCAGAATGTCTACATATCCGTTGGCGGTCATCAGTGCGGTAGCACTTTCCCGGGAGGTATCCGCCACAAGATTAACGGCATTTTCTGTAATACCGACTTTTTTCAAGCCGCTACGCAGTGCTGCAACAATGGCACGGGCAGAGCGGAAGGCTTCCTTGCCGCCGCGAAGGATACAGACATTGCCACTCTTTAATGCAAGTGCGGCAGCGTCGCTGGTGACATTGGGGCGGCTTTCGTAAATGATAGCAATAACACCAACAGGCACAGAGGTCTTCCGTATGACAAGACCGTCCTGGCGGATATACTCATCCAAAATACGACCCACAGGGTCGGGGAGTGCAGCGACTTCACGAATACCCTGGGCCATACCGGCGATCCGCTCCTGCGTTAGCCGCAGCCGATCCAGCATCACTTCAGCGATGGAGCTGCTGGCATTTTGGATGTCTTCAGCGTTTGCCGCAAGGATTTGCTCCTGTTGTTCCAGCAAGGCATCTGCCATCGCCTCAAGTGCTGCATTCTTCTGCTGTGTTGTTAAAGAAGAGATCTCTGGCTTTGCCGCTTTTGCGGCCATTAACATTTGGATCATAAGCGTTTCTCCGTAAACATTGTGCCAACTGGCTTACCATCAATAATATCGTACAGATTTTCGGGGCGGTTGCCATTTGTGATGATCATGTCACAACCACATGCAAGACAAATCTTGGCAGCATGAAGCTTTGTTACCATGCCGCCGGTTCCAAGTCTGAAGCCGGTACCGCCTGCAAGTGCGTAAACAGCTTCGTCTATCCGGTTTGCATACCTAATCAGTTTGGCGTCCGGGTGTGTATGGGGATCGGCAGTATATAGTCCATCAATATCGGACAGCAGAACCAGCTTGTCTGCGGCAACACTTTCTGAAACAAATGCGGCCAAGGTATCATTGTCGCCGATGACGATTTCGTCTGTGGCGACGGTATCGTTTTCATTTATTACAGGTATCACTCCAAGCTCTAAGAGCCTTTTTAAAGTGTTGCGGAAATTTTCGTGCCTTGTGTCATTAGCCACATCGTCTTTGGTGATTAGAAGCTGAGCAACAGTGTGATTGAAACGACTGAACAGTGTATCATATGTATACATTAACTCGCACTGACCAACAGCGGCCGCAGCCTGCTTTGTTGGAATGTCGCTTGGGCGTTCCTGCAGACCAAGCTTGCCTACTCCCATGCCGATGGCTCCGGAAGAAACGAGAATGATCTCATGACCGGCGTTCTTAATATCGCTGATGGTTTTACAAAGCTCTTCCACCCGGCGGATATTCAAATGTCCGGTGGGATAGGCCAGTGTGCTTGTTCCGATTTTAATAACGATTCTCATAGCGACACCTCGCTTTCTGTTTTAAAGTATTATAAATCTTTTCGGCTCATAAATAAAGTCTTTTTTATCAGCTTGGTTTAATGATTTTCAACAATTTTATACCATGAAAATTCGGCAATATAACTATGTGAAAAATTGACTGTGAAGTGATATAATATTTATGCTGATGAGAGGCAGCTTTTGTACATTCAAAAAGAGGAGGGGTACGGTGTACCAGCAGGGCTGTCAGGTGGTTTACGGCATTCACGGCGTGTGTAATGTGTTGCCGTCTGAAACACGGAAAATAGACAGAAAAACAGTAGAATACTATGTACTGCAGCCGCTGGAACAGCCGGAAACCCGCTATTATGTTCCCACACAAAATGCGGTTGCAGTCAGCAGGATCCGTCCTGTTATGACACGACTGGAAGCGGATGCTCTGTTACAGAGTGCTGACACTTGTTGTG
The DNA here is from genome assembly GCA_045594825.1 of Faecousia sp. Classification (GTDB taxonomy): domain Bacteria; phylum Bacillota; class Clostridia; order Oscillospirales; family Oscillospiraceae; genus Faecousia. The sequence continues at coordinate 6,116 of JAZNZG010000089.1, forward strand.
TTGACTGGATCGAAGATGAAAACCTGAGAAAACAGCAGTATAAGGCACTCATTGGAAATGGAGATCGCTCCGCATTGCTTGGGATGATCAGTTTGCTGTATCGCCGTAAAAAAGAGCAGCTGTCTGCAGGAAAGAAATTCCATTCCAGCGATGAGAACTTTTTGAGGGACGCAGAGAAATTGATCTGCGGTGAGCTTTCCGTAGTGCTGAATATGAGCAGTCGGGAAGTATGTGTGTACTTACAAAGCAAATTAGGTGCTGAATAAAGTGCTGCAGTAATTAACTGCAGCACTTTAATTTTGCATATAAATTTGTTGACATCGGATCAATGGGTAACGAGATAATTTCTGACAGTTTAAATCCGTATGGTGCAAATGCACTCCTGTAATTTGGCGGTTTTCGTAGGTAGTGTAGTAATAAATACATTTATCGGTATTACAGCAGCTTGAGTAAACCGTTTTTACATATCCTTTATCAGCTTTGACACAACCTTCCGTCTGCTCAACAGAAGACAAAATATGAAAGAACTGGTTCACATCAGTAGTGTCAGTTTGATTGGTGATCGAATGCTCTTTTGTGAAAACAGCCCGAACAAATCTAGAAGGTGACGACAAGTCTCCCGGCAATCCAAAACCGCCCAAACCACGACTATATGGTTTATCGTAAATATGGCATGCTGGCTCTTGATTTGTAAGCCTGGAGTAATTTTGAAGGTTGTGCATGTGATAATCAAATGAAGGATTGTTCGCAAGCACGCCAACTGGGTTGCTGTATACATGCAGACCACTTTCAGTTTGTTCTACTGTGACAGATTTTTCCTTGTCTGCGATAAGCCAGTGTAGGGGAGTTAAAGGATACTCTTTACTGAATGAGATGTTAATGATGTTAACTTTTTTGAGTAGCGTTGTTGCTTCGCTGACAGACTTACACTGCCCAAGAATCCATGAGATCAACGCATAGGGTGCAATGTTATCTTTACGGGTATCTTCCGGAAAATATATTGCATTACCAGGAAAATTCAGTGCTGCAACAGATAATCCTGCTTCATTGGTTGCGTCATAATACAGTGGATAATTCTTAGAAACGGTTGCTATACCAATCATGGAAAAATGCTGATGCATTACTGTGCCACCGCAAAAATGGAGCGGGAAGTTTCTTGGCGTGATCGTTACTTCTTCTTTGAAAGAATATTCCAAGTCTAGATTTCTGCCGAAGTAATGATTTGTTGATTGATAGGAAATTGCTGTGCACATTGTTATTCCCCCCGTCCTTAGTATGCCAAAGATTTGGAATATATACAAAATATTATGGAAGGGTCTTTTATTAACAGGTTAAAGCTGTTATACTACAACAAAAAGGAGGCGATTGAATGCTAACTTATGAAATGCTGACACAAAGTGAGGCAATCAAGACTTACATCATTCGTGCGGATGAATCGTTGGGGGCTCTTGGATACACAGAACACAGCTTTGCCCATGTGATGCATGTTGCTGAAACAGCCGGATATATTTTGTCCACACTTGGATATGATGAGAGAACGGTGGAACTTGGAAAAATTGCCGGGTATTTACATGACATCGGAAATCTTGTAAACCGGAAAGAGCATTCGCTGTCCGGTGCCGTTATGGCATGGAGCATTTTGAACGATATGAAGTGCGATCCTGCTGAGGTGGCTACCATTGTCACAGCCATTGGCAATCACGATGAGGGTACCGGCGTGCCTGTGAATGCGGTTGCGGCGGCATTGATCCTTGCTGATAAAGCAGATGTACGCTGGACGCGTGTTCGCAATAAGGATATTTCCACTTTTGATATTCATGACCGCGTTAACTATTCTGTTAAGAAAACGATGCTGAAAATCAACGAGGAAAAGACCCTGGTAAAGCTGAAGATGACGATTGACACTAAGTTTGGCTCTGTGATGGATTACTTTGAAATCTTTATGGGACGCATGCTTCTGTGCCGTAAAGCTGCAGAGACACTTGGCCTGCAGTTTAAGCTCATCATCAACGAACAACAACTGATCTAAAAAAACCGGCTTCATAAGGAAGCCGGTTTTTATTGTTGCATCTTTTGATAAATAACAAGTATATCTTTAAGCTCGTCATAAACAAAATATCCGCTATTTTCAAGTAGTGCGGAAGTTACCTCAAAGTCATCGTCATTTGTTGCGAGAACTGCATACTCCGTACTTAATATATTGCTGTATGAAGCATAGCGAATATCATATATTACAGGCCGTTGTGACAGGTGCGTGGTATAAAAAGTAGTTGCAGATACGGCAGC